>NZ_CAWPRC010000015.1:0-3093 GCF_963890165.1 Aliivibrio sp. SR45-2
ATAGCCGCACAACTCAATGTTGAGATTATCTATGTGAAGCACACATCATGGGCGCAATCATTAACGTTACTTAAAAATAATGAGATTGATGTCATCGCGAACATTCGAAAAACAGAAAGTAGAAAGAAATATTTAAATTTCAGTCATAATCCAGTTTTCACGATGACAAATGCCTTGTTATCAAAAAAAACAAATTCACCTTTATATTTTAATAATATGGATCTAGGCACATTTGATGATTATCTTACGGATAAAGTCGTTTCTGTCGTAGAACAATACGCCTACCAAGATATTTTATCTCATCATTATCCAGATTCTGATGTATTACTCTCTTCCAATACCCTTGAATCTATCGAACAAGTATTAAATGGAAATGCAGATGCCGCGATAGGACCGCTTGCTGTTTTTAATTACTACCTTTCAAAATATTATTTCACCTCATTGAATACTAAAGATATTAATGACCAAGCGCACTTTACTGATACTTATAATTACCTTGCAACGAATAAGAATAATATTCTCCTAAAAAACATACTTGATAAAGCAATCGAGAGTATTTCTTTGGATGATATACATAATTTGAATAATGCATGGTTAATAAAAAAACCCATTGCATTTAAAGATGGTTTACTGCCCTTATCTGATGCAGAGTTAGAGTACTTAAACACAAAATCACAATTCAACTATTGCCTTCCTAATGATCTCATGCCATTTAGTGGCGTTAATAATGGCAAACCCATCGGAATGTCAACGTCTTTAATCTCATTAATTCAAGAGAAATTAAATATTCCATTTCAATTTATCCCAACAAAAGATTGGAACGAGAGTCTACAAAAAATCAACAATAGAGTGTGTGATTTAATCCTCCCTATAGATATGACCAACGCAACACTGAGTACATTAGATTATACAAAAACAGTCTATAAAAGTGACATTGTTATCGCGACGAAAACTGACGCTCGCTTCATTACCAACTTTAACCACCTAAGAGATGTAAGCATTGGTATTATTAGGGGTTACTCTCAATCGAATATGACGCCTCTATTTCACCCTTCTGTAAAAATTGAGTTTGTAGATGATTTAGAAGAAGGCTTAACGAAAGTCAATAGTGGTGAGTTATTTGGTTTCATTGATTCTGTTGAAATATTAAGTTATGCAATACAACGTCATTACCCCTCTTTAATGATCAGTGGCAAAGTAGAAAACACCTGGGATCTTAGGATAGGAACTCGTAATGATGAACCTTTATTAAAAAGCATTATTGAAAAAACAATACATTCTATTCCTCCAGAAGAAACCAACACACTCATTAATAATTGGCTGTCAGTAAAATACACAAGTCCATTTGATGTGAAATTATTTAAAGTTTTACTTGGTGTTATCGTCGCGATCATTGGTGCATTATTGTATAGACAAAAACTACTAAAAAAATACAACACTAAGTTGATTCAACTGTCCACTTACGACAGCTTAACCTCTCTCTATAACCGACGTGTAATAGATACACATTTAGTTAAGCAGCAAAAATTATCGCTTCGCACCGATATGCCACTCAGCGTTATCATGTGTGACATCGATTATTTTAAAAAGATTAATGATACTTTTGGACATATTGCAGGTGATGAAGTGATCGTTAATATGTCAGCACTCTTACTAAATAACATAAGAACCTCTGACATTGTCGGTCGATGGGGGGGAGAAGAATTCATCATCATTTGCCCTAATACTCACTCATCAGGAGCAAAGGTATTAGCGGAATGTTTACGGAAGAAAATAGAAAAGATGCCTGCAACAAATGAGCAAACAATAACAATGAGCTTTGGGATAGCTCAATTTAATGAAAACCTGAGTTATGAAGAACTATTAATTAAAGCTGATGCGGCTTTATACGCAGCGAAAGAACAAGGTAGAAATAAAGTAGTCATTGGGTAGCGTTAGTTCTTCATCACTTCCGCTAACATATCCAGTTCTTCTTGAGTCAAAAGCTCGGCTTTTTTTGTGTAACTTTGAGCCGACTTTTCTTTCAATTTTTTACTGATCGCATGTTGAAGATTGCGTAACTGATATACCGTCAGTTCATTCAATTCAATTTTAAGAGTATCTGCTTTAATCATAACAAGTCTCGATCATATCCATTCATACATTGATTGAACCAATAATAGTTCTCTTTTTCTTACGCTTTGTCAGACAAATGTAAAAGCTAAAAGTTTCAAAAATCAGTTATACTGTTCGTATCGCTGTTGATTGGAGAAAACAAATGCGCATTCAGGTAGATACCCACACTCACACTTATGCTAGTGGCCATGCTTACAGTACAATCAGTGAGAATGCTTTTTCAGCATCCACACTTGGTTTACCTATGTTTTGTACTACAGATCACGCCTCTTCAATGCCTGGCGCGCCACATTATTGGTTTTTCAGTAATCAGCGCGTATTACCTCGTTTTCTTCATGGCGTCGCTATTCTTAGGGGCTGCGAAGTCAACATTTGTAATCTAGAAGGAGATATAGATATTCCCCTTTCGGTTGACCAAAACCTAGACTGGATCATTGCAAGTTTCCACGAGCCAGTTTTTCCCCCTAAAAATAAGTTAGTACACACCCAAGCATTAATCAAGATTATCTCATCAGGTCGTGTAGATGCATTAGGCCATTTAGGCAATCCAAATTTTGATTTTGATTTTAAAGAAGTAATTCAAGAGGCAGTTAAACATAACGTTGCCATTGAAATAAACAATACCTCACTGAAAGGAACTAGCCGAGTAGGTAGTGTTGACCGTTGCTATGAAATCGCTAAGGTAGCGAAAGAATTAGGCGCGTATATTACGACAGGAAGTGATGCGCATTTTTGTCAAGACATTGGGAAATTTGAAAAAGTAGAACAATTAATTGATGCCTTAGATTTCCCCTTCGATAAAATTATTACTCATTCACCGAAACAGTTTTTAGCTTTTTTAGCATTACGTGGACATGCTCCAATTGCTGAATTCGAAGCACTATCAAAATAATGCTTTCTTTTAGAAATGAACATGGAAGATTGAGTTAATCTTCCATCTCTTATCTCTTATCTCTTATCTCTTATCCCTTATCTTAC
>NZ_CAWPRC010000016.1:0-2998 GCF_963890165.1 Aliivibrio sp. SR45-2
AATTCAACTAGGTAAAAAATCATTTAATGTAAATTAATTGTTACCAATGATTATGGTATTCAACTACTTAATACTAAGTATCAGATAAAAAAGAATACTTTCTTACATCTCACATAATATTTGTTACAAAATAGTTAAAATTAACTATTTATTTTTTAAAAAAGTTTTTACTTTTTTGATGATTTTATGAACTTAACCACTTTACAGGCATAAAAAAAGCACTCTAGTGAGTGCTTTAGAAATTAAAGAGACAATTAAGCTTCAGAAGCAGCTACATAGTTCTCTAATTCATCAACTTGTACTGTTGTGATGTATTGACCATCTAGGTAGAAAGCAACGCTGTCTTCTACTTTCTCTCCGCGAAGTGTTTGCACTGTTCCATCTAATAATGCAACGTGCATTTCAAGAGTGTTTGCGTCGATTTGTTGGATAGTAGTACTTTCAACATTATTGTTTACTTGAAGTGGAGCAATTGGTGCTTTAGTCATCGAAGAATCAATTTTATCGTTAACTTTAAATACTGCACCGCCAACATCAGTATCAACGACTGCTGGGCTCTTTCCTGTAATGATGTTTTTACCAGTCCAGAATTCAATTGAGTTAAAAATGAAAAGGTCCGCAAACGCTGCTACACCGTATA
This sequence comes from Aliivibrio sp. SR45-2, assembly GCF_963890165.1. Taxonomy (NCBI): domain Bacteria; kingdom Pseudomonadati; phylum Pseudomonadota; class Gammaproteobacteria; order Vibrionales; family Vibrionaceae; genus Aliivibrio; species Aliivibrio sp. SR45-2. The sequence continues at coordinate 641 of NZ_CAWPRC010000016.1, forward strand.
CTGGTGCAAGTAAGATGTATAAGCCTTCACGAGCATAACGGTTATCTACAGCTTTAAGGTTACCAAAAGCAACTAGCTTTGATACGCCCATTTGACCCATACAACCCGTAAGAGTTGTAATACCTAACGCTACTGCCACTGCTACTTTAATTTTTTTAATGTTCATAATTTTCTCTAATTGTTTATTTATGTATTGTTTAACGCCGCAGATATTACCAAGTAACACATTGTAAAAATAGGTTAATATTCATGATTTCACATAAAAATGACATTGAATCGTCAAAAAACCGGCGCCACCATATTTAAAATCTTATATTGCAAAAATGTGGTGTAATTTTCATACAGAGTATTCCAATGCATTCAGAGTACTGATAAACTCCGCGCAAATTTACGTGACTCATGTCATATATTTAAGAAACAAACCATACAATTAAAATTTTAGATTGTAATAAACTTTCAATTCACTGAGATAACGATGAAAAATATCGATAAAGCAATGCGCATCCTGCTTGCAGGCTTCTGTATTAACCTATGTTTGGGTATCCTTTACGCTTGGAGCGTATTTAACAAAGCTCTTGTTACTGATATGGGTTGGACCGCATCACAAGCATCGCAACCTTATGCTATCGCAACAATCACATTTTCACTTTGCCTTTTAGTTGCTGGTATTTTACAAGATCGTATGGGTCCACGCTTGATCCTTATCTTCGGTACTATCCTCGTTGGCTTAGGTATGATTTCATCAAGCTTTGTTGATACTGTATTTATGCTAAACATTACTTTTGGTGTAATGACGGGCGCCGGCATTGGTTTTGGTTACGCATGTCTTGCTCCTTCTGCAATGAAATGGTTCCACCCTTCTAAGAAAGGTATGGTTAATGGATTAATTGCTGCCGGTTTTGGTCTTGCCGCAATTTATTTAGCGCCCGTAACTTCAGCGTTAATTTCTATGTACGGTATTCAAACTACATTCTTAGTTCTTGGTATCGCGATTCTGATTATTGCTACGCCATTAGCGACAACAATTACAAACCCACCAGAAGGTTACACTCCTGAGCTACCTAAGGTTAAAGCAGGTAAAGCACCGCTTTCAACTCGCCAGCCTCTTGATTTGAACTGGAAAGCAATGCTGAAAACACCGCAATTTTATTCTTTATGGATAATGTATGCATTTGCGGCTTCTGCTGGCTTAATGATCATCGGTAACATAACAACGATTGCCAGCATGCAAGCGAACTTACCAAATGCGGTTTACTTAGCGTCTATCCTTGCAGTATTTAACTCAGGCGGTCGTGTTGCTGCTGGTATGCTATCGGACAAAATTGGTGGTGTTAAAACCTTACTTATCGCTTTTGTTCTTCAAGGTATTAACATGGCTCTATTCAGTACATTCGACAGCGAAGTAATGCTTGTTGTTGGTACGGCAATTGCGGCGATTGGTTACGGTACATTGCTTGCTGTATTCCCATCACTAACGGCTGAATTCTACGGTCTGAAAAACTACGGTACAAACTATGGTGTTCTTTATACATCATGGGGTATTGGTGGTGCTATTGGTGCAGCTGTTGTTGGTTATTCAATGAGTCAAGGTGGCGATTACAACCTTGCTTATACAATCTCTGCCGCTATGGTGGGTGTTGCTATTGTATTAGCTATCGTGACGAAACCAATATCTGAAGAAAAAGCGCAGCAACTAAGTCCTGCTAACGTTTAATTTTTTCAATTAAATTAAAGCCCGTTTACTGTTCAGTAAGCGGGCTTTTTTATGTTTATTGAATCGATTCGAACTCAAATGAAAGGGAGTCGATACAAGTCACATTTATTGACAACGTGAAAACAATATATGTCTAAATACGGTGTCAATTAGAAGGCGTTATAAATAGAAGAAGATTATAATTAGTTCGAGAATCGTGTATTCTTAATTTTGGTCATTGAAAAGTAAGTGCACAAAAGAGACACTGGCTTTTTTAGAAGGATATTTATTGTTGGATCAGTTATTTACAGAATGCCTTGAGTCATTTAAATATGACTACAAAACGCTGTGTGAGCACCATTACCCTACTATTCACAATAGAGGAATGTCACCCGTTCACCTAAGTGCTGCATTTAACCGTAGATTATTGTCTGTTTTAAAAAAGAATGAGAATCCTGAAAATTCGCAATTGCATATTATTCAAGCAGAGGCACACCGCTACATTTGTTCATTAGATACCAATAAAGGACATTCTGATAATAAAAAACTGTGGCTTTTGTATCCTCAATTTCTGAATGCAAAAACGGAGGCAAAATCTCAAATATCAGCCTCAATAGCATTTCTTTTTAAATCACACGAAATACAACAGTTAGACTATATCTGTA
>NZ_CAWPRC010000017.1:0-2997 GCF_963890165.1 Aliivibrio sp. SR45-2
GGAAAGCTGTATTGTGTTCTTAATCACATTCAATCTGTTTCTTGCTATCTTAAATCCGTTCAAAACCCCTTGGGTGTTGTATGGTTAAGCCTCACGGGCAATTAGTACAGGTTAGCTCAATGCCTCGCAGCACTTACACACCCTGCCTATCAACGTCGTAGTCTTCAACAACCCTTTAGGATACTTAAAGTATCAGGGATGACTCATCTCAAGGCTCGCTTCACGCTTAGATGCTTTCAGCGTTTATCGATCCCGAACTTAGCTACCGGGCAATGCTACTGGCGTAACAACCCGAACACCAGAGGTTCGTCCACTCCGGTCCTCTCGTACTAGGAGCAGCCCCTTTCAATCATCCAACGCCCACGGCAGATAGGGACCGAACTGTCTCACGACGTTCTAAACCCAGCTCGCGTACCACTTTAAATGGCGAACAGCCATACCCTTGGGACCGACTTCAGCCCCAGGATGTGATGAGCCGACATCGAGGTGCCAAACACCGCCGTCGATATGAACTCTTGGGCGGTATCAGCCTGTTATCCCCGGAGTACCTTTTATCCGTTGAGCGATGGCCCTTCCATTCAGAACCACCGGATCACTATGACCTGCTTTCGCACCTGCTCGAATTGTCATTCTCGCAGTCAAGCGGGCTTATGCCATTGCACTAACCACACGATGTCCAACCGTGTTTAGCCCACCTTCGTGCTCCTCCGTTACTCTTTGGGAGGAGACCGCCCCAGTCAAACTACCCACCAGGCACTGTCCGCAACCCCGATAAGGGGCCAACGTTAGAACATCAAGCATACAAGGGTGGTATTTCAAGATTGCCTCCACAAATACTAGCGTACTTGCTTCAAAGGCTCCCACCTATCCTACACATGTAGGGTCAATGTTCAGTGCCAAGCTGTAGTAAAGGTTCACGGGGTCTTTCCGTCTAGCCGCGGGTACACTGCATCTTCACAGCGATTTCAATTTCACTGAGTCTCGGGTGGAGACAGCGTGGCCATCATTACGCCATTCGTGCAGGTCGGAACTTACCCGACAAGGAATTTCGCTACCTTAGGACCGTTATAGTTACGGCCGCCGTTTACTTGGGCTTCGATCAAGAGCTTCGACCGAAGTCTAACCCCATCAATTAACCTTCAAGCACCGGGCAGGCGTCACACCGTATACGTCATCTTACGATTTAGCACAGTGCTATGTTTTTAATAAACAGTTGCAGCCACCTGGTATCTGCGACTCCCGGCAGCTTAGAGAGCAAGTCTCATCACCGCTAGGAGCGTACCTTCTCCCGAAGTTACGGTACCATTTTGCCTAGTTCCTTCACCCGAGTTCTCTCAAGCGCCTTAGTATTCTCTACTCGACCACCTGTGTCGGTTTGGGGTACGATTTCTTATAACCTGAAGCTTAGAGGCTTTTCCTGGAAGCATGGCATCAATAGCTTCACATCCGTAGATGCTCGACATCGTGTCTCAGCCTAACAAGAGTCCGGATTTACCTAAACTCTTAGCCTACGCACTTGAACTTGGACGACCGTCGCCAAGCCTACCTAGCCTTCTCCGTCCCCCCATCGCAATTATAAGAAGTACGGGAATATTAACCCGTTTCCCATCGACTACGCTTTTCAGCCTCGCCTTAGGGGTCGACTTACCCTGCCCCGATTAACGTTGGACAGGAACCCTTGGTCTTCCGGCGAGGGGGTTTTTCACCCCCTTTATCGTTACTCATGTCAGCATTCGCACTTCTGATACCTCCAGCATGCCTTACAGCACACCTTCAACGGCTTACAGAACGCTCCCCTACCCAACACAATAAATTGCATTGCCGCAGCTTCGGTGTATAGCTTAGCCCCGTTACATCTTCCGCGCAGGCCGACTCGACCAGTGAGCTATTACGCTTTCTTTAAATGATGGCTGCTTCTAAGCCAACATCCTGGCTGTCTGAGCCTTCCCACATCGTTTCCCACTTAGCTATAACTTTGGGACCTTAGCTGGCGGTCTGGGTTGTTTCCCTCTCCACGACGGACGTTAGCACCCGCCGTGTGTCTCCCGGATAGTACTTACTGGTATTCGGAGTTTGCAAAGGGTTGGTAAGTCGGGATGACCCCCTAGCCTTAACAGTGCTCTACCCCCAGTAGTATTCGTCCGAGGCTCTACCTAAATAGATTTCGGGGAGAACCAGCTATCTCCAAGTTTGATTGGCCTTTCACCCCTAGCCACAAGTCATCCGCTAATTTTTCAACATTAGTCGGTTCGGTCCTCCAGTTGATGTTACTCAACCTTCAACCTGCCCATGGCTAGATCACTTGGTTTCGGGTCTATATCCAGAGACTGAACGCCCAGTTAAGACTCGGTTTCCCTACGGCTCCCCTAAACGGTTAACCTTGCCACTGAATATAAGTCGCTGACCCATTATACAAAAGGTACGCAGTCACATAACAAGTATGCTCCTACTGCTTGTACGTACACGGTTTCAGGTTCTATTTCACTCCCCTCACAGGGGTTCTTTTCGCCTTTCCCTCACGGTACTGGTTCACTATCGGTCAGTCAGTAGTATTTAGCCTTGGAGGATGGTCCCCCCATATTCAGACAGGATATCACGTGTCCCGCCTTACTCGTTTTCACTGATGATGAGATGTCGGTTACAGGGCTATCACCTTGTATCGCGCCACTTTCCAGAGGCTTCACCTGTCTCATTAACAACTTAAGGGCTAACCCAATTTCGCTCGCCGCTACTTTCGGGATCTCGGTTGATTTCTCTTCCTCGGGGTACTTAGATGTTTCAGTTCTCCCGGTTTGCTTCGCTGCGCTATGTATTCACGCAGCGATACTAGCTTATGCTAGTGGGTTTCCCCATTCAGAAATCCCAGACTCAAAAGGTTTTTACTACCTAATCTGGGCTTATCGCAAGTTAATACGTCTTTCATCGCCTCTGACTGCCAAGGCATCCACCGTGTACGCTTAGTCACTTAACCATACAACCCCAAGAGGTTTCGTATGG
>NZ_CAWPRC010000018.1:0-2760 GCF_963890165.1 Aliivibrio sp. SR45-2
ATAAGTAACTCACTGATTAATTGAAGATTAAACTCAATTTTACCAGCAACATCATCCCAATTACTCAAAGATTTCTCCTTAAATCATATAACGCCGCAATAACACGTTTACTACGACACAGACTTAGTTGAATTTTACTGCCTTAATCACTGAAACTAAAGACAAACCTACAACGCCGAATGTAGTAAATCGTGTTGATTGCTTTGTTAGCCCTGTATCGCAGCGATTAATTGACTATTTGTAGGCATCATATTTTCTACATTAATCATTTTTATTGGTATTCCTAAATTCAATGCTGTTGTCACTTCCCACTTTACCCATTTGGAATACTGGATAGAGTTCGTCCTAAGTAACAGCAATATATTTGATTCTTTCAATTCAGACTCAACACGAGCTTGTTTATCTTCAGAATCATTATGAATTAAATCAATAAACGGCTTACCAAATATTGATATAGGTTCAACTAATGCAGCAAGAGATTGATGATTTATGATCGAGTCTCTAGTTGTGTAGCTTACAAAAATTTTCATATTAATATGTACGCTCAACCCAAAAGAAATTCTCAAGCAATATTACAGTAAAACACACAGATAATATGTAGTAGTACAAATGCATTGAACGATTAAAGAAGGCTTGAGACCATGAATTTACTTTAAGTGACTTATTTTCAATTTTTACTTCATTCCGAGTTTTTATTTTACTGATTACGTCACTCATTACCTTTCGATTCGCTTTTTGATAAAAGTAAGCTGTTGTATCACAGATCCAAAAACCACAACTTATAACAATACAAACCAACGCGATAATTGAAAAAGATGTTTTTGGTTCAACTTTTAGTAATGCTGCAACGACAACACCAAGAATACCGACACATAACTTCTTGTACTCAAAACACTGATTACTTATTTGTAAGGTTGCTTCATGTAGTTGATCTAATGTTGCCCAATCAACTTCATCGTCACAGCATTTTTTATATTCTTTTCTATTCAAAACAACCTGCTATCTAATTATTGACCAAAAAAAGGGCTAACGCCTGCATAACACGTTTGCTACCATGCAGATTAAGCTCAAATTTACCACTTAACACGGTAAACTCAAAGAAACCTAGAATGCCGAATGTAGCAAATCGTGTTGATGCATTTGTTATGTGCCTAGTTGAAAAACTCGTATATTGATTCTGCTTTTGTTTCAAGGCTAAGAGAATTATGCCCTACAACTGCTACCGAACCTGTATCATTGTTTACAGCAATCAACCAACCATCCATTTTGCGACCAATAGGAATATAAACCGTGTCTATATCAAACAAATCAGACTTCAGCGTTTCAATCCTTCCTTGTAATTTAGTCACATTTTCAGGACATGTTAAAAATTCCATGCACATTTCTGAATTTGAATGTTGAGATGAAATAGCTTTAGTATTTTTTATTTGAACAAATCCAGACCAAAAACAACTATAGTATTCAACAATTGATTCATGAAGCTCTATTCCTAATGCATTTTCTAAATCAGAAAAATCAACTTTTTTATACATGGTAAGGCTATCGGGAAACATGTAAGAATCGAGTTCAGCAATATAATCCTCGTGTGGGTCAAAAGCTATGATTCCTTCCAATTCATTCTTGGTTATAATGCCAATCTCTTCACTATTACCATCCCGTCTAAATACATTTAATAACAAATCTTTCATGGAAATTTCTGACATTTATTACACCTATAATCTAATTATTTTAAATACTCAAATAAGCACATAACGCCGCAATAACACGTGCGAACGACTTACTTACCAAGCCCATTACACTCTAAACCGCGAATGCCGAGTGTAATAGCATCGTGTTGATTGCTTTGTTATGTGTTTTCTAATAGCGTTTGTTTATTGAATAGATACTCTACGTTTGGGTAGGTGACCTTATAGCAATGAATATCGTCGAATATATTCACAAAATCACATTGAATTAAAAACTGGCGTAACATGGCTTCATTTACATTAGACCCTATACCATTAGGATTCATGCCCCATTCATGGTAAATAAAACCAGATATATCAACATACGCTAATTTAGGTTCTCCATTAATAGTATATTGAATCATAAAAATAACTCTATCATCATATATGTGCCCAGCAAACAGATTCGTTTCTTTATATATAGTTTGCATAGACTCTAAAGGGTAATTTTTCGCAGATCCTTTTCCACGTTCACATTTGACTTGTTTATTACTAATCTGTACATAGATATCTGTATTATCTGAAAAATAGCTTTCAAACTCATTTTCACCTAAATAAAGTTTAGAATATGCCTCACATTCAATTGTGACCGTTTCATAAGACTTAATAACCAATGGCTTAGCTAAATCTTTGATCTTAATTTTATGCTTATTATCTATGACGGCATAAATAGATCAAATAGCAAACGTTCTATCTTTATTGTTTTCAATTGACACCGCCTTTATATGCGATGGTAAATCTCGACCACCATTAACAGTATATGACGCTATAAACTTGCAGCCAAATTTTTGTATCGCAAAATAAATAGCGAAACCAGAAGTAAGTAAAATTAAGATCGGCCTAAAATACTCATTCAAAAAATTAATAGATTCTATAAATATGTCCAACATTTCCCCCAAAATACTGGTGTTCCCCTCGAAAAACGAACACTTTATTTTACAAATTTACTTTCAAATTCAAATGGACTCAAGTTGTTTAATGTTGAGTGACTGCGCTTACGATTATAGAAGATCTCAATATATTCAAATATGCCAGT
>NZ_CAWPRC010000019.1:0-2751 GCF_963890165.1 Aliivibrio sp. SR45-2
ATGACACCATTAACTGTTGATATAGAAATCAAATCGATATTATTATCAGCATAATCATAGATTATGGTATTACCTAAATTATCAATTCTTTCTATTAATAATCCATTCTCATTCCATTTAAATTCTTGATTTTTACCAAATTGGTCTTTAATTGATTTTATCTTATTATTCTTATAATACTCAATTTTATTGCTGCTCCCATCAGGGTGTTTAACCTCAGAGATCTTACCTATGCGTCCATTTGGTACGACAAATTTATAGACTGTTTTTTTAATTTTAGAGCTATAATTATTGTTCTCAGAGTAAAAATCACGATAATTATCAGCATTTACATACCAAGACGATTTATTAAATCCGTTAAAATAATATTCTTCTTTCTTTTTATTGGGTAATGTTACTGTTATACGATAATTTTCCCACATATCAGAGCCTGGAGAATTATATGCAACGGCACCATTTCGAATACCGTCAGCAGGCTCTATATAAAACTTTGTTGTCCCCTTCGCATCACCTAACGAAGTTACAAAACGATTATCATCATATGTCAATGATGCAGTATACCCCTCCATATCAACTAATGATATTAAGTTCCGATTCTCATCATATAAAAAAGTTGCTTTTCGTCCGAATGGGTCATCTACAGATGAAATTAAGCCTACTGCATCATAATTAAGGTGTGTCATTCTATTATGTGAATCTTCAATAGATACCATTTTTGCTTCATTGTTATAATGGAAAATCAATTTATTCCCATAAGCATCTATTTTTTCTAATAAAAAATATTGAAGAGCTTTTGTATTCTTTGGTACCCCATATATCTTCTTAGAACCGTCTGCATATATTAGGCTATATGTATCCTGATTTTCTTGAACCAACTTTGTTCTATAATAACTATCTGATTGGTATTTTCCTTGAGCATCTTTTATAAATACATCTTCACGCCCATCAGAACCAAATATAGTCACCGCCTCTCCAGGATCAACAACAAGATAAGTACCATAGTTGAACATCCATTTATTACCAAATGGTTCATTTTGAGCCAAAACACTCTGTGAGTTATAACTTAATTTAATTTCCACATTTGGACCGATTTCATTGTTATACCAGAGTGGGATATCTTTCATAAATAGGTTCATATTAACCATATTTACCGTCCAAATAGGCGCACCTTTTGAACAATCACTTTCTGGACTATCATCCGAATTATCAGGGATACTTTCCGGCAAACCTGTATCACCTTGAGGCCTTTGAATACCACAGCACCCTCCATAAGTTGATGTCATTTCCTCTTCAGACATTAATTCGCCAATAGCATTACTTCCTGTTTTAGAGAGTAATATTACATTTCCTCCCCACTCTTTTTTTATCTGTTCAGCATTGAATTGAAACCGCCTGTTCATTTGAGGATCAAAAATATTAAATTGTCCATTTTCTATATTTTCTAATACCCAATAATGTCCTTTTCCTCCCGTTGAACTTCTGCTTATTTGCAAAATAGCAGGTTCTTGTAACGTCATTAATTCATTAACTGTAGCTTTTATGGCATGAGCTTTATATTTGTATTCATTTGCTAATAGAATCAATTCAGAAATACTAAAACCATTTTCGTTATCTGGTATATATCCCAAAACACTCTCTGCATCTTCATAAAATCCATCTTTTTCTAGTAAATATGATAGGGCTCTAGTTCCACAATCAAGTAAGCTTCCTGCACTATCTTTACGAACAGATAGTTTCCTTAACCAATTTGATGCATATACTTTTAACCTCCAATCAGGCGAGTCTGAATATACTTGGCTAAAAAGATTCTTAGCTTGTTCTGAATTATTTTCCATTAACCTCAATACTGCTAGTCGACTTTTTGCTTTAGCAGTCATTAAACGGGCCCCGATATAATCAGAGTCTTTATTTTGTTCAATAATTTCATTAAAAAGTATGTTTGCTGTTGTATATTGCCCAGTAAACCTAGCGTTACATGCCATATGCAATGTCGCTTCAGAGGTCCAAGCACTATGTGGAAATTTTTGTCTAAAATTATCAAATTTATTTACAGCATCAGAGTAAGAGTGTTTATTCCAGTTTTGTATTGCTTGTCCAAATAGTTTTCGTTCCTTTTCATCATCAGAGAAATGACTAAATACATCAAATGAACTTGGTCTAACTTTATCCATAACTGGTTTTGTGGGTACAAGAACACCACCTAGTTGACCTGCGGCACTCAATTGTTCATGAGTTGGTGTTTCATTTAAATCCATTTCAATAAGCGTTGGACTAACCTGTTTTATATTTAATAATTTCTTTTCAGAACGACAGCCAGTTAGAAGTACTGCAACTATAACTAACCAAAAAACAATTCCATACTTTCTCATTTAAAACTCTCTTATTATAATAATTTCACCGCTTAGGTTATTTTCTTATTTCTCAATTACTTTATCTTTTCTTCAAATAGGCACCATTCACTAATTTCAAATCATATTGGCCTGATACTTTGTTGTATACCCAATCACCACGCCAGCGATTAAAGTCATACGCGGCTTGCAAATCAAGTTCAGTTCCATTTGGCATTTCTGCCATGTATTGACGAACTTCTTTTTGAGTTAACCCTCTATTCCACACTTGCACATCGGTTATTTGCCCTGAGAATAAATCGGTTGCTAGGTATTGTTTATTCAGCGCCCCTATCCATAATGCCAATCCTGAGCGTTTATACTTATTGTCATAATTTCGAGAAAACATCAATTCTCCATTAAT
>NZ_CAWPRC010000020.1:0-2739 GCF_963890165.1 Aliivibrio sp. SR45-2
TAGGTCATTGGTCTAAATTGAGAACTGCGTTATAACAAAGCAATCAACACGATTTACTACATTCGGCGTTGTGGGTTTGTCTTTAGTTTCAGTGATTAAGGCGGTAAAATTCAGCTAAGTCTGTGTCGTAGTAAACGTGTTATTGCGGCGTTATAACGCAAAATGGAGAAAGGGATGCCGTACAAAAAATTATTTAGAATGCCTAAGCCTGTAAATATTTCAGGCCGCTCATCCAGTATTACCAATTCATTTATTAATGGAATAATTCCTGTTGTAAAACCAACGGAGTTAGAAATAAAAGAAGCGTTACTAATTTTGAATATGGATGATGAGACAATTTCTTGCTCATATTGTGGTGATGCGTACACTGAATGGGATCATTTAAGACCTTTAGTTATGGCTCAAAAACCGACTGGGTATATTTCAGAAATTCATAATCTTGTCCCATCTTGTGGTAAATGCAACCAATCTAAAGGTAATAAAAATTGGCGGGTATGGATGTTAAGTGATGCGCCGAAGTCACCTAAAAGTCGCTTAATTGAAGACTTAGATGCAAGGGTATTAGCATTAGATAAATACGAGTTATGGAAAACACCAACAAAAATGAATTTTGAAGGTGTGGTTGGTGAAGATGTTTGGGCTGCTCATTGGGCTAATTGGCAAAAAGTACAAGATTTAATGAAAGAATCTCAAGTTTTAGCATCTGAGATTAATAAAAAGGTAGCTCTTGCATACAAAGCGTTATAACAAATGCATCAACACGATTTGCTACACTCGGCATTGTCAGTTTGCCTTTAGTTTCAGTGATTAAGGCATTAAAATTCAGCTAGGTCTGTATCGTAGCAAACGTGTTATGCAGGCGTTAGTTGTAAGGAGTAAACATGAAATATCCTCTTCCGTTAATTAAAGGGAGCAAAATTGCTGTTACAGCATTTTCTTCTGGTGTTCCGGCATCACTTCACAAGCGACTATGTATCGTAATTGAAAACTTAAAAGAATACGGTTTTAAAGTTGTTGAAGGAGAGTGTTTATACGAAAATAATTGTCATGTGAGTGCTAGCGCAGAGCAGCGTGCTGCAGAGTTTATGACATTTTTATGCGATGACACATTTGATGCGGTTGTACCTCCGTGGGGAGGTGAGTTTGCAATGGATATATTGCCATTACTTGACTACGAGAAACTAAGAACGGTTAAACCTAAATGGGTCTTTGGGTATTCAGATGTAAGTACAATATCTACAGCTTTAACGACTAAGCTGGATTGGGTTACTGTCCACAGTTCAAACTTAATGGATTTACATCCTAGTGAAAGTGAAATTCTTACTGCTAGTACTATAAAGTGGCTAATGCTGCCAGTTGGAGCACACTTTGAACAGTGCTCATCTACTTACTATCAAATTGATGGCAGCTCATTTTCTAAGGATCCTAACTTCACTTTTAACAGAACAGAGCTTACGGAGTGGAAACTTTCTGGAAATAAAAAAAACTCATTTTCAGGGCGTTTAATCGGTGGTTGCTTCGACACTATGATGCACTTGGTTGGTACAGAGTATTTTGACATCGATAAATTACATCGAAAATTTGCTCCAGAAGGATTAATTCTGTATCTAGAAAATGTCGAAATGTCACCTACAGTTTTTAAGCGTGCTCTACAAAGTCTAAAATACAAGGGTGTTTTTCAACTCTGTAATGGACTATTAATTGGCAGGAGTTCAGTCTTAGACAGGTGTGGTAAAGACATTACTGTGCAGGATGCTTTACTTGAAGTTACTGAAGACTTGAATATACCAGTTATTTATGATGCTGATATAGGTCACTTACCACCAAATATGACGTTATTTAACGGCTCTTATGCTGAAGTTGATTACAATAAAGGTAAGCTATATCAATCGCTGAAATAAACAACTAACAATCGCATCAACACGATTTGCTACATTCGGCATTCTAGGTTTCTTTGAGTTTACAGTATTAAGTGGTAAATTTGAGCCTAACCTGCATGGTAGCAAACGTGTTATGCAGGCGTTATACGGGGGGAGGTTGAAATGGGGTTAAGAGTCGTTCCTGAACTTTATTGTATTGATATCAATGAAAGTAAGCATTTCTATGTTGATGTCCTTGGTTTTAGTGTTAAGTATGAACGTCCAGAGGAACAGTTTTTGTTTCTGACATTAGATGGAGTTGATTTAATGCTAGAAGGTTTGAATACTTCAGAAAGACACTGGTTAACAGGGAATATAGAAGTTCCATTTGGAAGAGGCGTCAATTTCCAATGGGATACTATTAATATTGAAAAACTCTATCAGCGAGTTCAATCAATATCGCCTAATTCAATTTATCTGGAGTTGGAAACTAAAACCTACGAATGTAATGATCAATTAGCTGTGCAAAAGCAATTTATTGCACAAGATCCAAATGGTTATCTATTTAGGTTTTGTGAAGATACTTTGCCAAGCTAAACCCCGTATAACAAATGCATCAACACGATTTACTACACTCGGCAATCTCAGTTTGCCGGGTGTTTCTCGTTTTAAGGCATCAATTTTAAGTATAATTGCTTGGTAGTAAACGTGTTATGCAGGCGTTATGAGAATTAAGGGATAATTTTAAATATGGATATCAAAATAGATGATTTGAATGGCGGTGAAGTTGTTCAGTTATTAAAAGAACACCTGGAAGATATGTATGCAACGTCTCCTTCTGAAAGTGTGCACGCATTAGATGTCAGCGCTCTAAAAGTAC
>NZ_CAWPRC010000021.1:0-2717 GCF_963890165.1 Aliivibrio sp. SR45-2
GTTAGACTTGTTCAATATTAAGTACAACTCAACAAAGAGGTAATTATGCGTATAGTTTCTTTTACTGAAGCTCGAAATGGTCTTAAATCTGTTCTTGATGGCGTAGTTAATGATGCTGACTGCACAGTTATCACTCGTCGAGATTCTGAAGATGCCGTTGTGATGTCTATGGATTATTATAATAGCTTAATGGAAACGATTTATTTATCTCGTTCTCCAGCTAATGCAGCTCATCTAAATAAATCAATTGCTCAATACAATGCCGGTCAAGCTACGGAAAGAGGCTTACTTGAATGAGTCGAATGTTAGCTTGGACTGACGATGCTTGGGATGATTACTTGTATTGGCAAGGTCAGGATAAGAACACGCTGAAACGCATCAATAAATTAATTACTGATGCGAAGCGTTCTCCCTTCGAAGGTATTGGTAAACCTGAGCCATTGAAAGAAAATTTGGCAGGTTTTTGGTCACGTAGAATTGATGACACCAACCGATTAGTTTATGCAGTTAATGATGCACATTTGACAATAATTTCCTGTCGCTATCATTATTAATTTGAAGCGCAGTTAACAATCGCATCAACACGATTTACTACACTCGGCAATCTCAGTTTGCCGGGTGTTTCTCGTTTTAAGGCGTCAATATCAAGTATATTTGCATAGTAGTAAACGTGTTATGCAGGCGTTATAAGCACCGATTTATTAAGGTTATTTGAGTCAGAGGTAAAGGTTTGAAATTTTCTACGCGTTCAGCGAAAGATAGTGATTTTGAGTTCTTATTTGAACTTAAAAAGGCGGCTGAATTTGAGCCAATTAAAGCTGTGTTTGGTTGGGACGATAAAATCCAACGTGAAATGCATCAAGATGAATGGGATGAAGAAAAGCCAACCATCATTGAAATGTCAGGTGAAGCAATAGGTAGCTATTTGCTTCAAAATAAAGGCGACCATTTCTATTTTTGCCGTTTCTTTTTACTGCCAAATTTTCACGGGAAAGGAATAGGAAGTCAGGTTTTAAGTCAATGTTTAGAGTTTGCTGATAGCGAAAATAAACCAGTGAAATTGTGTTATTTGCAAGGCAATCGGGTAGGCGGTTTATATCGTAAATTTGGTTTCCAAGTAACATCAGAAAATGCTCAATTTATTCATATGAACCGTGTGAGAATGTGCTTATAACAAATGCATCAACACGATTTGCTACACTCGGCGTTGTCAGTTTGCCTTTAGTTTCAGTGATTAAGGCGTTAAAATTCAGGTAAGTCTGTATCGTAGCAAACGTGTTATGCAGGCGTTGTGCGTACTGAGTCCGAAATTTTTTGCACGGTTTATCAATAGGATCGCGGCTTTCGTAGTTTCGGCTTAGTAAGCGTAAATTTCTTCTTTGTTTCCTTTTGGTTTTTGTATCATCAAGTTCGGCAAATTAACCCTTATTTCCCTAAGTTCAGGCGTTTCAGAGGCTAATTTACGCTTCAATTGTTCTTTGGTTATGCCTCATTTTAGTTTGCATCCGTGTTTTCCTCGCAGCATTTTCAATCCCAATTGTGGTTAGGATATTTGGTTTATAAGTTCCAAACTAGCTGAAACCAAGCCGTTCAAATGGTGTAAGAAATGCATTGGTTTTCAATTCACTTTATCTCGCAATTTAAGAACATTTTGTTCGCTTAATTACTATTGGTAAATTAGAATTAGGGCTTAGAAAATCTTGGCAGGGCAGTTCTTTACCAATCTAGCCAAGCCGAAAGTAAGCACGCACAACAATCGCATCAACACGATTTATTACATTCGGCGTTCTGGGTTTACCTTTAGTTTTGTGATTAAGGCGGTTAATTTAGGTTGGTTTGCATAGTAATAAACGTGTTATGCCAGCGTTATGCCCTTTTTTGAAATTCATAGCTTATGGAGATTTAAAGTGAGTTTAATTTTTGCCAAGAGAGATGAAAGTGGCAATGTTTGTATCGTTAGTGATACTAAGCTAAATTACGAAATAGACCGAAAGCTTCCTAGTTATTCTAGTTATCAAAAAAATGGTGGTTTAAAGCTGTTTGTTGTTAATCATGGGAAAGTGGCTATTTCATTTGCTGGATGTAGTGCTGAAGCACAAGATACTTTTGACCGGATAGACTTGGATAATTGGAATCTATCAAATGCATTAGAAATATTAAAAGAAAGCAGTGCCTTTGGCACTACTGATTATTTATTATGTAATGCTGTAAATAATGTCATTTATAAAATATCTGACGGAGTAGTAGCTCAACCAGATTATGCGTATATTGGTGATTTTGATGGATACCAAGTTTTAACTAAAAATATTAAACAATCTTCAGGACTTCATGACCTGGATATTGCTATGAATAAAGTAATTTCTGATTCTAATGTAAAGACGGTAGGTGGTTTTTGTATTGCTGCATTATCAGACAATGGCTTATTTCGGTATACCAGTAAACATTCTTTTTCACAATTTAAAGGCCATATTAAGCTATCAAACGTTCCAACTACGATTCCTATACTTTCAAACCCAGTAAATGATACCTATTCATACGGATGGACAGGTAGTCAATATGGTTTCGCTCTATATTTTTATGAGGCAAAGCTGGGGTTAATATACCTACCATTAAAAATTAATCCAGTTGAAGTTTGTAGTGAAGTAAATTTAGACTTCTTTGATCAAATTTTGATGAAGTATAATTTGAAAATGCCATTACGTATAGATACTAAATCA
>NZ_CAWPRC010000022.1:0-96666 GCF_963890165.1 Aliivibrio sp. SR45-2
CATCGCCATTTTTTTAGCCGAGCTGAAATACCACTTATCAAAAGCGGCCATCGAAGGATTAGGGGCCGCACGAGATAAAGGCATTCATATCATCATGGATCATCAATCGGTGGCCGATTTAAAAGACTGCCCCGCCGACTTAAATGGCGATGCCGTTGTCGGTGCCGTGGTTGAAAATACCAAGTTCAAATTGGTGTACAAACTTCAAGATCCCGAAACCGCCGAATGGGTCTCAAAAATGTCAGGCACTATTTTAGTGGATGATGAAACTAGACAAATAGAAAGCAGTCGAGTGCTCACTGAAAACGTCTCAACAGATCGCAGTGTTCGCCTTGCTGAACGTTATTTTGTAGACACCAACATGTTGCAAAGTTTGCCTAATGGCGTCAGTTATATTTTCACCCCAAGCGAGCCCCCAAGACCGTCGTTAATATCACCTATCAAAGTAAAAAAGGAAACATTGAAATACCACACAATGCCAGAGCAAAAAGAAATCAAACCCAAAACCCCGCTAGACAAAACAGACAAGGCGGAATTTAGTATTGATTCAAAAGAAACCGAAGACAACCTCTCATCCTCCCCAGAGAAGTCACTCACCGAATCAGCGCCCCAACAGGAAACCGATGAATGTCAAAGTGAGCAAGACTTAAATAAAGACGATCCCAAAGAGAAAAAGAGCTTTGGCTTTGGCGTCGTCACGTCAGAAGACAGCCCCACTGAATTATTGAAAGAAGAATCAGAAAATAAAGCCAACGAATTATTTAAGCAACTAACGTAAAGGAACCTTCCCCATGAAATTTCATAACAAAAAACTGGCCTTACTGTGGCAACATGATTTATTAGCGTCAGCATCAAAAAGAAAACCAATAGATGGGCAATTTATTTTCAGCAGTTTGTTTTCGGTGTACGCCTTTTCAACCAAAAACGATCACACACTGCCCACCGTCTTTGCAAAAAAAGTCATCGAAAAAGTCGGGGATGATCTTCGTGCGTTTCGCCTCTCGATCAAAAAAAACACCGCTCAATTTAAAGAAAGCATCGACCCCATTGAGCTTCGCGTGTTTGAGCCCAGCAACGAATACGACTTAAATCTTGTTCAGGACAAGCTCAGCCCTCAAAACACCATGCTCGTAAAAATATTCCTTGCCACCGATGCCTTCATCATTGAACTCAACAAAGCGTTATTTAATGGCGAGCTGAATAAAGAGCAAAAACAAGCGTACCAAAATGGGGCATTAAACGATCTCACCGTCTTGCTAATGAAGCTCAACAAAACATGCATTGAATTTCATCAACTCAGAAAAACACAATTAGAAAAAGGATGAGGCATGATAATTAGCGATCCAAAAAAAAGAACATCACGAAATGCAGAAAAATTCACGCAAGTCTTAACTTTTTTAAAACAAGAAACCTACAGTGACTTCACTAACCTGATGTTGTTATTGAGCTATAAAAATAGAGCACCATTAGACCGCTTACTAAGAAAAATGAAAAAACATGGTTTTATCGAAAAGTTTGAATATGGGTTTAGGGACATCCAAGTCAAAGTATGGGGCATAACCGGTGAAGGAATGACCGAAGCCGTTGAGTCCGGCGATACCGAAGACTTTCAACACTTTGAACCCTCAAAAATAAAAACATGGACCATGGTTCATCATTTAATGAACCAAGAAGTTCGTATTTACTTAGAGCGTAAAGGGTGGACGAATTGGCAAAATGCCGACCGATATTCATTTAGAAAAAAATACCCTGTGCCTCACCGACCTGACGCCCTGATTGTTGCCCCCAATGGACACACCATTGCGATTGAAACCGAGCGAACCTTAAAAACCAAACCTCGATACCAAGAAATAATAAAGAGTCATTTGCTTGCAAAAAAAGACGACTATTGGATAAAAGTTATTTATGTCGTGCCTGACATAAAAACCAAAATTGCCCTCACTAACCGCTTCAACAACATCACTTACGTCAACATGAACGGCTCACGAATAACCCTGACTGATGAGCACAGAAGTACGTTTCATATATTCACTCTTGATGAGATGAAAACACTCGTCATTACCTAACCCTCTCACTTTTTTCATTAAGGCACTTCACTCATCAAGTTAAGTGCCTTTTTGCTGACTAAAAATTAAGGACACCCCATGCGCGTATTTATCGCTGAAAAACCAAGCCTGGCCGAAGCCATTTGTATTGGCCTAAACGGAAACCCAAAAACCGACAAGAAAGCCGGTTACTATCAAACAGGAAGTGACATTGTCACTTGGTGTTATGGCCACATGCTCGAATTATTCGATCCAGAAGACTACGATCCAAAATACAAGAAGTGGACGCTGGACGATTTACCGATTAAAGCCACTTACCCACCCAAAATGAAAGTCATTAAAAAGACGCAAACTCAATTCAACGTAATTAAAAAACTGATAAAAGAGGCAGACTCGATTGTTCATGCAGGGGATCCCGATGAAGAAGGCAATTTATTAATCGATGAAATATTAACGTATGTGGATAACACCAAGCCGGTATCACGGGTACTCATTTCAGATTTAAATGAAAAGCCGGTTAAAGACGCGATAAACACCCTTCGCCCTAACAATGAGTTTCAACACCTCACTCAAAGCGCCCTTGCCCGCTCTATTGGTGATCAACTGTTTGGTTACAACCTAACGCGAGCTTACACACTCAAAGCGCGTGAGAAAGGATTTGAGAGCGTATTAAACGTAGGTCGAGTCCAAAGTGCGCTTTATGGGCTAATCAATCAACGCACCCTTGCTAATTTGAATCACAGTGAGTCTTTTTACTACTTACTCAATGGTCAATTTTCGATTGCTGGCCACACACTTCATGCCAGGTTAATTCCCAATTCAAGCAGCAGTGAATTGGATGAGAAAAACCGACTCATTGCTGAGCTCGATGCAGCCCTACTTAAAGAGGTTTGTGATGGAAAGTCGTCACACATTCATTCAATCGAAAGTAAAAAAGAATCAAAGGCAGCCCCACTGCCTTTTAATCTGTCCACCTTACAACAAACCTGTGCAAAAAAATGGGGCTACACTGCCACTGAAACCCTTAATGTTGTTCAAAAACTGTATGAAACCCATAAATTATTAACCTACCCGCGCTCAGATTGTCGTTATCTATCTGACGCCCATCTGCAAAAAGCAGGGGATATTATTGAGGCGATTACCCAAACCGATACCACATTAGCCTCGTTACTTTCAGACGCCGACCTAAGCGTAAAACACAGTGCGTTTAATAATGGGAATATTACAGCGCACCACGCCATTATCCCTACAGAGAAAAATGGCCATGCCTGTACGCTTTCTGAAAAAGAAAGCAATGTGTACCGCCTTGTGGCCACGTCGTTTATTGCACTTTTCTATCCGCCATCAAGTCGAGATAAAGTTAAAGCCACAATACATTGTGGTCAACAGGTGTTTGTGGCCACACAAACCACCCTTGATAAACAAGGATGGGAGGTACTTTATAAAGGGGAATACAACGATGAAGCCAACGAAAACACCCTTGATTTAGCGAGCTTGCAAGAAGGCGGTGAAGGCACGTGTGAATTGGTCACTATCGATAAGAAAAAGACCAAACCCCTTAAGTTTTTTACAGAATCAACCCTATTGGCCGCCATGAGTAATGCCGCTAAGTACGTAAGCGATCCTATTCTAAAAAAAGCCCTGGAGGAAAAAGACAAAGGCAACAAATCAGAGCATGGCTCGATTGGTACCGAAGCGACTCGTGCTTCGCACTTAACCAAGATACAAGGAAACACGCACCTTGTGAGTGTCGTCGCCGAAAAAGGCTATAAAGAAAAAGTGTATAAAACCACAACCGCAGGACAAGAGTTCTGCGCCTTATTGCCAGAAGAGATCATTACTCCAGATACATCGGCACTGTGGGCAGATTATCAAGCCAGTATTAAAAAAGGCGAGCTTGATACAAAAACCTTTGTTGGTTACATCGATGCGTACTTGGAAACGCAAGTTCAATTGGTGAAAGACAACGGTGTGGACATCACTGCAGCTGAGCGAATTGTCTGCCCTACCTGCCAAAAAGGAAGCATCACCAAACGCAAAGGAAAGAATGGCGTATTTCATGCGTGCAATCGCTTTCCTGATTGTAAAACCGCGTTTCAAGATAAGAAGGGGAAACCTGATTTTAACCCGACACCAAAAAAGAAAACCGGTCCCTCGAACGCTGAAAAGTTTGGGGCCATCAGTGAAACTGAGTTTTGTAAGCAATGTTCAAAACCATTAGCCAGAAAGCCCGCCAAAAAGGCGGGTTCATTCTGGTGGGGATGCACCGGTTTCCCGAGCTGTAAGGTTCGTTTCTTTGATAAAGACGGCAAACCTGATAGAGATAAAGGGGAATTATAAAGTTTGAGCAAAGGTGCACAAAAAAACACCTAATAACCACATAAAAAACCCAACTGTCTTATTATACATTCGCAATAAAAATCGATAATACCAAGTCATGTTTCTAACCGAAGCATGGCTTTTTTTATTTAATAATAGCCACAATTAGGCGGCAGGTTTCCTATGAATAAGATCCTTATTATCTCTTCATTATTTATCTCTTTCCATGCCTTTGCGGGTGGAAATACAACCATAGATTCTTTCAGTAAAGCAAAAAAACATTAGAAAAAAGTGTGTATTTCGATCATAGGACCACCATTTATTGTGATGCGACATTCGATGCAAAGAAAAACATTACCTTACCGTCAGGGTTTGACTCTGAAAAATACCTAAAACGCTCAAAGCGAGTCGAATGGGAGCACGTCGTTCCAGCGGAAAACTTTGGTCGAACGTTCTCGGAATGGCGAGACGGCAATAAAGCGTGCGTCACTAACAAAGGAAAAGTATTTAAAGGCCGTCGATGCGCAGAAAAAACAAATGACGAATATCGTTTAATGCAATCTGATATGTACAACCTTTATCCTGCTATCGGCTCAGTCAATGCGATGAGAAGTAATTATAATTTTGTCATGCTACCAGGTGAAACGTCCGATTTTGGGGCATGTAAAATGAAAATTGATAATAAAAAAGCAGAGCCACCGGAGAATGCTCGTGGACGCATCGCTCGTAGCTATATGTATATGGAAAGCGCCTACCCTCGCTATAAAATGAGCAAATCACAAAGACAACTGATGAATGCTTGGGATAAACAATACCCAGTGTCAGCATGGGAATGTACACGAGCGCAACGCATAGAGAAACTACAAGGTAATACAAATACAATAATTAAAGAGCGCTGTAATTAATAATAAATACGCCCCATGATACAAAGTATCATGGGGCATTTTTGTGTTATCACAGTGGATATTCAGCAGATAAACCACAATAGTTGCAATCAAAACTTTCAATACCAGTCTCATGGTTTTTATAAATAACACCATAATCAGTACCACAATGAAAGCAATCCACATCTTCTTGAACATCTTCTGAAATAGAACGTATCGTCATTTTGTGTTTCTCCTAAAGCAATAAAAAGAAACACCCCAAAGGATATTCCTTGGGATAGTAAACTTAGTGATAGCAACCGTATCATGCCGCTTTATCTGCATTATGATGGTCAACTACATTTCGTAAAAATTGATGCGCTTTACTGGCTTGACTTGCTGCTTTGAAAATATAACGTTTGTCATCTTTCAATGCCGTCAACCAATTAGCGATATAAGATTCATGTTGAACCTCACCCACAATGCCTAAATCAGCCATGAGAAAAACACTTCCCAATTCAGCAATTAACTCTTCAAACGCATAGTCTTTAGAGCCAAATGCATTGCCATTTTTACGCTCTAATCGGCTTTTGTGCCCCGTCCAATGAGTCAGCTCATGCAATGTCGTCGCATAAGCATCTTCTGTGGTCGAGAACCGATGTAAATCAGGTATCACTATTTCATCCGTAGATGGGCGATAGAAAGCGCGTTGCCCGTTATAAACGATATTCGCACCGGTTGCATGAAGGAAGCGTTCAACGTGCTCTAATGAGCGAACCGGTTCCTCATCATTGGTTGCCACAACAGGGCAATGCATTGACTCTGGTAACCCGTCTATTTGGTCAATATTAAAAACACTGTAGGTTTTTAACATCGCATAGCGTTCTACTTCATCAGTACCCTTATCTGTTTTTTCAATCATATTGTAAAAAAAGATATGAGTGCCTTTTTCCCCTTTGCGAACCTGACCGCCCTTTGCTTTTGCTTGCTTAAAAGTCATCCAAGATGACGACGAAAAGCTCTGCATAGTGGCGCTCATCCATAACAACATAATATTCATGCCGTTATACTCTGCCCCTGTACTTGCATTGGATGGCATACCCGATTGCTCTGTTTTATCCCAAGGGCAAACCCAAGGTTTAACACCAGACTCAAGCGCTTCAATGATTTGATTGGTAATTTGTTGGTAAAAATCCGGTTTATTTTTAGTGTGCGTCTTCATAAGGACGTTTCCTTTCGTTGAATTGATAGCAATGGAATGAACCAATTCAACGGGCATTCGCCAATTAAATTGGCAAATGTGGAACGCGCTTTAGAGCGCTAATGCAGTCGTTGTAGAAATGGAAAAATAGTGGGGTGTTAGGTTAATCAATAAACGCTAAAATAAACTCAGCGTCTTCATGCATTAACGCATAATCACGTAATTGGTGGTAAAGCGCGTACAAGCGTTCATTGTCTTCTTCATCGTCATTACGATGAGCCATCGCCGTAAATTGACTTAACGCCATCAGCGTAATGCAAATACCGTAAGCCTCTGAGCTAAACGTAACGTCTATTTCATTATAAGAATTAACCGCTCTAACAGACTTACCAAGGTCGGGGTACATAAACTTCCCACCATTACTCAGAGACACAAACTGCCAATGAGCTCCTTGATAATCCTTTGAGTACTTCTCTGCAAATGAGAATAGTGTGACTTCAAAGCTCAGAAATTGTGTCGTAATTGATGGTAAAAACGCAAGACGCTCCTTTACAGGAACAATTGATGAAGTGAGCATAATGTCACCTTTAAGATTGGTGGATTGATAAACGGAGTTATCAATCATAGTCTGAGGGCTTTTATGCCACTCAAATTATGAGTGACAGCTAAGTCCAAAGACAGCAATACGCGTTGTATTGCCCTTTCATTATATTAGAGTATGAAAATTAGGCAATAAAAAACCATAAAATGCAGGAATTCGCTTTATCAACAGGATTAAAGATTATGTGAAAACACCAAAATTAATGGTTCTGGTTACGTACTTATTACGGAGTCTGTATCGACGTCATCTAATGATAATTGTGCCGTAACTACTTTTTCCCGATCCAATCATTGCTTCAAAGGACGCATTTTTAAAGTCAGCGTTTAAGCTCTCGAATATTTCATTTTTATTTAATAAATAAAAAAAATGGCTCAGTATAGACTGAGCCAAAAAACCACTACGCATGAGAGATTACCTGTCTAAAAAAATAGTAGTCTTAATAGGTTGTTCCTGGTTGCATTATCTAATCTATTCTTATACGCCTTCTCTTTCTACCGTAAAATCTAACAGGTTGAATTGTAAATTTCAGCATGATTAGCCAACATATAACAAGGCTATACAAGCAGACCCCCCCAAAAAGGTAGTGAAATAAAAGCAGTAAAAACGTTTAACGTGAGTTCTGACATTGGCACTTTATTTAACTTTTCGCTGAGAAATATGACGGCTCAAATTCGCTAACCGTGGAGACTGGATAGGCGTTATCAGAGAACTAACACAGCAAGGGGGAAAATCCTTTTTCGGAAATGAAAACACCTTAAATAAGTATTAAAAGTAACGATTTAAGTCATTTAATTAACGCACAATGACGTCATCATTTACAAAAACTCGTCTACCATTAACCGTAATGGCTTCCCCCAACCAACACTGGGACTGATTTAACTCAATGTTGACTGAGAGTAAATGGTTTTCATTTACGATAATGGCCATTGAATACGAATGATCGTTTATCTATAGGAAATATAAGCATGAACAAGAAAGACTTAGCAACACACATTGCAGATATCGCGGATTTATCACAACAAGAAGCAACAGCGGCGTTAAATGCCACTGTAGAAATCATTACTAACGCATTAAAAGACAGTGAAGAAGTCACGTTGATTGGATTTGGCACATTTAAAGTCAACCCGCGAGCGGCGCGTGAAGGTCGCAATCCTAAAACAGGCGATACCATTCAAATTGCCGCAAGCAATGCACCGGCATTTAAAGCCGGTAAAGCATTAAAAGAAGCGGTGAATGCATAGGATTTAAAAAGCAATCAATCTAGAATGGATTGTCCGCTGAAGAAAAACATTAGTAAAAAATAGGCTATTAAAAGATCGTATTTTTTATTTATGACATTGTACCGTCTATCAGTCGGTACAATGACTTACCCTTATCATCACTCATCTTCTCCCTTTAATAGAAGTCGAAAAGCTGCTTGTGGCATTGATAATGATCATATGCCCCCATCACCAGCTCAGGGATAGAGATCGCATCATCAATCATTGTTTTTTCTATTTGCTTTATTGACCACCCAAAGAAAAGAGGCGAGTCAGAAAAATCACTACCATCCCTCCATTCCCCCTCAATCAACGTCCTACGTAAATCGTTCGTGAAATGCCGAACTGAGCCCCGTCCATATGATCCCCAAATCGACTTATCATTATTTTCAGCCATGAATTTCTCACAAACGTCCAATTGTGCAATTAAACATGGATGGCCCAAAGGCTGCTTAAAATTCTCGCGGACGTCTTTTATTGTGGCACGAAACCATTTGATTTTTTCGACAGTCTCACTCATCTTTAGCCTTCCTGCTCGCCGAATATGACTTCAACAGCCTGTAGGTAATCTTCCGGCGTTTTGTTAGTAAGTAACTTTGCTTTGAATTTATCACCACGTACGTAGCATCTCAAACTCACATCATGGTGCATATTGTTAGGACACAACCCTCGATACTGAGTAAATAGAGAGCTAATTTTTTGACGACCTAAACCAAATGCGCGTATCACCTCTGTTGAGGTGATACGACCCTCGATGGATAACTTCGCATCTATAAATTTAAGCACCGTTTCGTCCAGTAATGCGCGTGACATCTCGATCACCTCTTAATTTAACCTAGCCAAATAAAATAATGTCTTGTTTGCATCGAGCAATCGCTTCATCAAGAGTCGCAAACATTCCTAGAGTACTAGAGCGATCCCATGCACCTCCAGTAAGACAACGGGATTCAAAACGTTTACCTGTTGGCCATGCTGTAAACCAACTTTCTTTACTCCGCTGCTGACTCTCATAGAACTCAGTTTCCGACTCAATTTCAAGTTCGCACCTAAACTGACTCATTCGCGTCACGTAATCTTGATAGGTTCCAAAGGTAAACTCTTCAATATCAATGTATGGACGCCCAAACCAGTGTTCTAACTCCAATGAATGGCGATCTTCATTGGGTGTGCTATCAAAATCATCCCTTAACTTAGGACTGATAAAATAACCCTGCACTCTTTCGCAGGTTTGATTTTCTGGATAATACTCGGGTAAATAATCTGAAATTTTTTGATCAATTGTCATCGTTCATCTCTCCCTTAATATGACACCCTAATCTATATTGCTCTGAAGCTTCAATTATTTCATCAAGAAAAATGACCTCGGCCGCTAATAACATAAGCTGCCAGGCACTGTAATTAATAGGTCGATATTCTTTACTTTCAATATTGCTTTCCCAACGCCTAACCGCTTTACAGCCTTTGTCATTATAAGATCGCCCCACTAATGCCCCGACTCGACTCTGTGTAAAGCCTAAAAGCTGACGTAACGATCTCACCTCTTCAGGTGTAGGCGGTACATGATTTTGATCTGTTATTGGTAATGAGCACGGACGATTGCGAAAGGCTTCAACAGTAACAGGGGGTTCTGTGAGATAACCCGCTTTAATTTTACTCATAATAATTGTCCATTGTTGTATAAATGGGCTGCTTTGCAGCCCTACACTATTTAATCGTCAAACCTGACGATTAAATCCATCCTCTTTTAGAGAAAGCGACCGTCTCACCGCACCCAATAACAAAATGATCAAGCACTCTAACGTCAATTAATGCTAATGCATCCGACAATCGAGCCGTTATTTTTCGGTCGGATTGACTCGGCTCCGCAATGCCAGAAGGATGATTGTGTGTAAATATCACGGCGGCGGCATTATAATGTAATGCTAATTTAACCACTTCACGTGGATACACTGACGCACTGTCGATCGTCCCAACACAATGCTCTACAAACTCAATTAAACGGTGCTGATTATCCAATAACAAAATACCGAATACTTCATGCTCTTTATGTACTAATCGATTAGTACAAAATTCAATTGCTAAATCAGAAGTCGTTAGCTCAGGCGTCGTACGGATTTTTGTTTCAATAATCGCAGCGGCTTGAGCAAGGGTTGTTTTTTCATTTTCAGTAAACATAAGATGCTTCCTAATCATTGAACTTATTATACCGCCCTTTATGGGCGGTTTAAAGGATGAAGTTAATTAATATTCACTTGGCAATAAAATGGTCGTCACACGGCGATCATGCTCAGTAATGATCCAAATGGTTGTCTCTTGAAAATCGTACTGTGACATAATGCGCTCTCCGTTATGGGTCGCTTCATTATTAAGCTCGCCATCTTCCGCCGCCGTTGTGCCCCAATCGCATAACGCGTGACGTTTAACAAATTCATCCATTGCTTCGTGTTTACCCTCGCATAAAATAGTAATCCCTTGCGTCAAAACCACCGTACCTAAAAAGAATGGAATAGGGTCAATGCGTTGCTCTTTGCTCTGAATAATTTCATTTTTGCTTGAGCCTGCCTTTGCTTGCATCGCTTCTGTTTCTTTAGTGATTGTTGAGTTGATAGCTATTGAATGAGTCATGGCTGTTTTCCTATGTTTGAGTGAGTTTTCATCTTCGTTTCGCCTGACTGTTCGATTTCTTGCCATCGTTCTATTGGGCAAGGGCGCGTAGCGTTTATATACCCTTGACCAATAGGTTGTGGTGAGAAACGATTTACAGGAAGTTGCGAGGCGAATGTGAAAACACACACATAGGAAACAATGATTCATGAAAGTGATAGCGACGATTACAAACACTTTAGATACAGAAGAGAACGCCCTTGATGTTGATTTTGGCTCTTGATTTTCTCTTTTTTGATATTGCGATAAGGATTGTCTATCAGGAGCGTAGAGGACGATTAAGCTTGCTTAAATACGGCATCACGTTATCGATGGGAGGAGCTTGCGACAAAAAGCCGGTTAAATCGCCCAGAGATTATTGTCGTTGGATCGACCAATCTCAATGTACACACCTTAACTTGCGCACATTGATGCTGTGCGTTACTATTACCTTATTGATGCACAACCAAGCAGTGCAACGTAAATGTCATTAGAATTTAAAGTAAAGTGGTTAGAGGAATTTTACGAAGAAGATAAACGCCATCGTTTAATCCCTAACAATATTGAAAATGCTTTATATAGAAAGTTAGAGATCCTAGATGCCGCTCAATCTGAAGTTGATTTGAGGATCCCACCAGGTAATCGATTTGAGCACCTAGAAGGCAACCTGAAAGGTTGGTGCTCTATCCGAGTGAACAAACAATATCGTTTAATTTTTCAATGGGTAGATGGTGTGGCTTTACATACCTATTTAGACCCTCATAAGTATTAAGGTAAGTGTATGCGCAAAACAAAACGCCGCCCAGTAAGCGTTGGTGAGATGCTTAAGATTGAATTCTTAGAACCAATGGACATTACATCGAAAGCATTATCTGAAGCGATAGGGGTTCATCGCAACACGGTAAGCAATTTACTTAATGGTGGGATTTTAACCGCACCCCTTGCAATAAAGTTAGCGGCCGCCTTTGGTAACACCCCAGAGTTTTGGTTGAACATTCAGCACTCAGTTGATCTTTGGGACACACGTAATCGTTACCAAGATGAAGCCAAGTTGGTTAAACCTTTATTTATTAGTTTAGAAAAACAAGTTTGTATATAGGCTTTCTCGATTTCTGCAGTATGAAGCTCAACGAGATGTTAATCACCCTAAACGATAGCCGGGGGGTTAGTTTTCCCCGTCCTATTTATTATCATTTATTTAACTCTTCCATCGAAATATGACCCTTTCAAACTATACGTGTTTTCACTTGAGGGTGCGCTTTCTAAGCTGCCTGTGCGGCAGTGAACTTTAACTAAGCTCGATGTTTTAGAGTTAGATTTTTCTAAGCTGCCTGTGCGGCAGTGAACTTTGTAATCATTATCTAATATCCCTCAAGCTATTTCTAAGCTGCCTGTGCGGCAGTGAACCTTCCCAGTGCTTGAAGTTTACGGCACGCATATTTCTAAGCTGCCTGTGCGGCAGTGAACAGTTAACCAGCCGTGGTGAAGATGTGGCGACATTTCTAAGCTGCCTGTGCGGCAGTGAACGCGCTATTGACAGTGAAACTGGTGCGTCTACTTTTCTAAGCTGCCTGTGCGGCAGTGAACGATCTTGATGATATGTTATGGTCCATTCCCAATTTCTAAGCTGCCTGTGCGGCAGTGAACTGCCGCTTGTTTTATGCCGGCTCTCAGGGCCGTTTCTAAGCTGCCTGTGCGGCAGTGAACGTCACCCCATTAAGCACCATATCCCAAGTTGCTTTCTAAGCTGCCTGTGCGGCAGTGAACATTAAAAAGCATGGTTTACTTTTTTATAGGTGTTTCTAAGCTGCCTGTGCGGCAGTGAACTGAAATTAACCATTCTCTTGCAAAATTCTCAGTTTCTAAGCTGCCTGTGCGGCAGTGAACATTTTGATCCAAAAGCTGATATGCCCTTTGAATTTCTAAGCTGCCTGTGCGGCAGTGAACTTAACTGCTGCTTTCTTTTTTTTTATCAAAAATTTCTAAGCTGCCTGTGCGGCAGTGAACGTTAAATAGCGTCATTAGTACGTCATCAGGAGTTTCTAAGCTGCCTGTGCGGCAGTGAACGATCTCTATGCAAGAGTACAACCGCCTAGCATTTTCTAAGCTGCCTGTGCGGCAGTGAACCCGATCGATGTGTCTTTATTGATATTCCTCTTTTTCTAAGCTGCCTGTGCGGCAGTGAACTATCAATAAACACCATATTAACTGATAGTAATTTTCTAAGCTGCCTGTGCGGCAGTGAACAATAAGGAAGGTAATATTTTGAATGCAATAAATTTCTAAGCTGCCTGTGCGGCAGTGAACGGCTTGAGTGACGCATTGTACAATATCGCAATTTTCTAAGCTGCCTGTGCGGCAGTGAACCGATTGGGATTTCAGAGACGACAGTCAGTACTTTTCTAAGCTGCCTGTGCGGCAGTGAACGAGTAAACAACGCCTTTTGGGTTTCCGTTAATTTTCTAAGCTGCCTGTGCGGCAGTGAACGTTTACGGGCAATCAGCACTTTAATTCTTTGATTTCTAAGCTGCCTGTGCGGCAGTGAACTTGATTTCTAATTATTATTTATACCATGTTATTTTCTAAGCTGCCTGTGCGGCAGTGAACATCATATTACTTTTAGCTTTAATTACCTGTCATTTCTAAGCTGCCTGTGCGGCAGTGAACCAATATATCCAAATGAGCCGATAACCCCTTACTTTCTAAGCTACCTGTGCGGCAGTGAACGTAAAGCCACATCAATAAAATTAATCAAAGCATTTCTAAGCTGCCTGTGCGGCAGTGAACAAAGCTAATGATGAACTGCAATATTTCCTTTTTTTCTAAGCTGCCTGTGCGGCAGTGAACACATCATTAAAGGCTGCTTCATCTTCCTTGTTTTTCTAAGCTGCCTGTGCGGCAGTGAACCAAAGGGGCATTTGTTGTTTTTACTCTATTCATTTCTAAGCTGCCTGTGCGGCAGTGAACTCTCAGGTTGATAACCAACAGGCACAGGGATCTTTCTAAGCTGCCTGTGCGGCAGTGAACTTGATCTTGATGAGGACGGTTGTGATAGTGATTTTCTAAGCTGCCTGTGCGGCAATGAACCATACAAAGACGCCGAATACAAGTCAGTAACATTTCTAAGCTGCCTGTGCGGCAGTGAACTTCTAGTAAAAGGCGAGCGATGCTTTTTTATATTTCTAAGCTGCCTGTGCGGCAGTGAACTTCATGCTGGTTTATATTCTATTTGTCCGTTTTTTCTAAGCTGCCTGTGCGGCAGTGAACTGGTTTGTTCGCGAAGTTGGTCTTTTTGATGATTTCTAAGCTGCCTGTGCGGCAGTGAACAAACATAGCAATTACCAAACATGGCGGTAATCTTTCTAAGCTGCCTGTGCGGCAGTGAACTAACATTCCCGACGATAAGAGAAATATTAAGATTTCTAAGCTGCCTGTGCGGCAGTGAACTGGATGATTTACCTGGTATCGATGCGGCGCAATTTCTAAGCTGCCTGTGCGGCAGTGAACCAGTTAGGCCGTCCCTCACTTGTTACCACTAATTTCTAAGCTGCCTGTGCGGCAGTGAACCGACAATCAAGAAAGTGATACACACCCTGATTTTTCTAAGCTGCCTGTGCGGCAGTGAACTTATTTTGTCTGGGTTATCAAGCAAGCCATAATTTCTAAGCTGCCTGTGCGGCAGTGAACTGTCAAACATGGATGATTCATTCTCCAGTGCCTTTCTAAGCTGCCTGTGCGGCAGTGAACTGAGGGGGAAACCTTTAATTTTAGTGCTTTCATTTCTAAGCTGCCTGTGCGGCAGTGAACCCTTATGTTGGCGTTGTCGATTACATATTAGATTTCTAAGCTGCCTGTGCGGCAGTGAACATAGAATATCAGCACAAAAATAAGTTACAACAAGTAGATAAGTAAAAATACCCATTTTTACCTAATTTCTTATACCTATTGTAACTTACTGATTTTATTGACTCGTTTTTAAAGAGCAATTTTTTGGTATTTTTGGTTAAAACCAGGGAACCGTTGCCAATGAACTTAACCCATAACGAGTAAACTGCCCTGCAACTTCCTTATCTTGCAAACTTCCATGCTCAATAAACAGCTTCATCACCTGCCCTGTCGATGAACTTTTTAATTGAACAAATGGTAAGCTCAGCAATGTTTGCTGTTCATTGCCAATTTTCAATGTCGCTTCTTCTGCACTAAGCCAACCCTTAGCAATAGAACGCTTGCGTTTATTGTCCGCACTTTTAGCTTGTTTACGTTTTACGCAACGATATTGACACTCTTCTGGCACCATTAAAGTTAATGTTTGAGTGCAATAATCACGTAAACCTTTAAGCCAATTTAAGTCAAATAACTGTTTTAAATGGGCCTCATCACCGTGCAGACGTAACGTATCCCCTAGCGTTTTACCCACATTTGGAAAGCTAACTCCAATATTAACTTCTTTTAACTCCACCAAAGCTCGATGTAATTTCGCCATCAAATTACTAATGAGTACAGGCTCTGATGCTTCTGGATCAGGTAATACTTTAATATCACAGTAAAATTTCATGATCACCTCTACTCACCAAACACGCCACCGCGGATCAACATCGCCATAATATAATGTTGTTGCTCTTTCTCTGGTTGTTTATCTTTTAACATCCAACCATCCAACAATTTATAAAAATCGTTATTCTCTTTTGGTTGACGATACGCAGCACCGCGATTAGTTACCGAGCCGTATGGTTCAACCGCAATTGGTCCAACCTCTTCAAAAGCCGGATGCCAAGTATCAATCGTGCGTAATGCATTACCAATTTTTTGCGAGTGCATTGCCGCTTGACCATTTAA
This sequence comes from Aliivibrio sp. SR45-2, assembly GCF_963890165.1. Lineage (NCBI taxonomy): Bacteria > Pseudomonadati > Pseudomonadota > Gammaproteobacteria > Vibrionales > Vibrionaceae > Aliivibrio > Aliivibrio sp. SR45-2. The sequence continues at coordinate 15,768 of NZ_CAWPRC010000022.1, forward strand.
TTGATACAAGAATTTGCTCTTGTCTCCTTTTTCGCCACCCATCACTAATTCCTGTGATGGATACACTGCTTGGCCTTCACCTAAGTGTGTAAATGCTTCGACTTTGATTAGTGCATGATCCTCAACGAGACCTTTTTCAATAATCACTGCTAGTTCATCAACCGACGGGTTGTTATCAAAACTACGTAAATTGAAATCATGACTATCAAACGTAAATTCTTTTCCTTCTGCTGTTACTTTTACTACAACATTCTCGGCACCAACACGGTTGCGCCACAAGAAACGACCATTAGCAATATTCTGAGCATAACGCTTTGCTAACTCAGTAAAGCCTTCTTCCTGTTGGTAAATCTCAATTTTCTCCGCTAATGCGGCTTGATACTCTGGATGATTACAGGTAGATGGCACTTGTAAATCACTCAATACACGCAAGGTAAACTGTACTTTTAATGTATCTGTTTGATGATTTAAGGCTGCAATGTCAACCGTTTGCAAGTTTGCTTTAGATACTTCCGCATCTAATTTAGTTGGATCATTTGCCATTGCTGCTTTTAAGCGATTTGAAATCGTACCGCGCACGGCTTTTTCTCCCACCATAATTGGTGTCCATTCTTGCTGCTGCCAGTTACCTGCAAACATCAATGCATCAGATGGAAGTAATTTTGCTTCAAATGCTAGGACTGACGGTGTTTTTAAGTTTGTTTTAGCCATTTTAAATTCTCTCTGTTTTATAATCTAAATTTCTTCGTCATCTTCATCAAGCTCATCTATAGAAAGCTTAATGATAGGGTCTATAAACGGGTTTGTTTTGGCTACATACCAAGGTTCACAATGCTCATAACGCCAAATTGCATTATCTATGTTTGCTAAACGGTGCGGACTCATCCATTCAGCAATACCATAAGCTGCCTCTGCAAAAACAACCGGAACAGTCGTATCTCGAACCTTTTCAACCTTACCGGCTTCATAAAGAGGCGAGATAGCACAATAGCCCGACATAATTGGCACCAAATAACCCATTTTAGGTTTTGGCACAAAATCCCACTTTGCTTTATTGCTTAGTTCTTCTTGGTCTTCTATATCACTTTCTACGCGAATCGCTTGATATTTTAATTTGTAAAAATCACACCACGCATCAAATACGGTACATTGATCATCTTGTTCATTTTGATTTTTAACGTGCTCAGTTAAATAGTCACTACGATCTAATAGAACAAACCCCGGCATTAAACGACGTAATACTTTTTTATCATCACCTTTGTTAGTCAGCGATATAGATCCAATTTGAATAATTTGACCACCCGCAATTCTTAACCTAGGAATAAGATGTTTCACACTATTAACTAATGAGTTTTCCTGTTCTATTGCGCCACCCAGTAAACCATGTACCTCAATCAATAGAGAGATTGTCATGTTCATACGACCTTCTTCATTAATTGGGGCAGTTGCTCCCTTTTGAGTTAACGGATTACGTGTTAACGCAAAGACATAATCTCCCCACTCTTGAGGTTGCCTTGCGTGAACAATATTTTCATGACTGATCACCGCAACGCCTCCTAATGTGGTAGATAACTCAGAAGGTAACTTACGTGATAGCGCGTGAGCAAATCCCAAAAAATTCGTTATGGCAGGGAAACCATAAGTTAAGCCTGCAATGGCATTAGCATTCTGCACACTAATGTCTTTTAGCAACAAATATCGACTCATATTACAACTCCCTTAATTTTGGTGTCGAACGTTCAAAGTGCTTTAGCTGATGTAAAAACAGCTTTGAAAAATAAGCATGTTCAATATCACTCAAAATATATTTCTCTTTATTACCCTTTAATTTATGAGTTAACCAACCTGCAAAATCAGTAGCGATAAGAGTTAACCAATCGCCTTTTTTACGACTCTGTTGAAAGGTTTCATCGCTGTTATAAACATCTAGCCACAATGCATGATTGGGCTTCATTTTACATTCATCACTATTTGACCAACCTGCATCATCTGTCATCATTTGAATGACAGCTACATGATTTAATACTGTGTCTATTATTGGTAAAAGATAGGCATTATCTCGCTGACGACGTACATGTACATTGCGATCATCTTCTCTTAGGTTTTCAAGAAACAATCGAAAGTCACGTGTCAATGATGCCGTTTTGAAACTTAACTCACGACCAAATAGACTTGAACTACTGACTGGCGGCGAAGCGATACGCTTCCAATTCGGTGGCGCGCAATGTAATAAAAAGGTTTGTCCATGACGTTCATTATTTAATTGCGAAATATTCTGAGGTTTAGAACCACCAAAATTTTGCACAGCAAGATTAAGGAAACGTTCATCCAGATTTTCATGATACTTATCTGCTTTTCTTGCATCACGGATCTCTTTTGAATCGCCATATCGAGTTCGTCTTACTTCATGATATAACTCATGCGCTAGGGATGATGAAAAAAGAGGGCATAACAGATGATATTCAACTGACGTTTTATCTTCGCCAATTAAAGGAAAATACAATTGCTTACTTAAAGTATGACTAGATAGCTTTGTATCACCAAGGGCTTGTTCAAAACCAGATTTCCACTCTTGTAACTGCTCCTCATCGCTAGCAAGAGGACCCAATGCATTAATGTGACCTTGCTGTAATTGAGTAATTAAGCTTTCACCATCACACTCTAGCTTGAGTAATCTTGCAACGTCTAAAGCGGCGGCATTACCTACTGCATCAATTGCTTTCTTAGTTAAAGATGCTGTCACCAAATAGTTTGAATCATTCCACTGTTCGGTCACCAGCATACTACTGGCTTTGGCATCACTGTGAGTAAACTTTGCTGCATGGGTAGCAAGACTTGTCTGTTTTGCTCGTTTTGCTGCATCAGAAAGCCAAACATCAGGGACAAATGATGCTTCTATCGGTGCAGCTGCTTCTGCATAAGTAGCTTTCGCCTCAGTAATTTCAATAAGGTCTTCACTTTTATCTAAGACATTATTTAATGCCTTTTGTAATGGTTCTAGCTTTGTTTCTTTTCGTTGCTGAATATAATCAACAATGGTATTTAATAATGTCATTCCATCAACCTTTTAGAACATTGCTTATGTATCAATTGACTTAAGTTTGGCACCGTCAATAAAAATGATCAACCTAAATGTTATTATTAATTAAATTTATTTTTTAGAGCGTGACATAGCCGTCACTATTCATTAAAATTCACTGACTACTGATAATAGGTAGCTTAGAAATAAATTTTATTCTTAATACTTTAACTACCGTACAGGTAGAGTGTTCAATACATTTTTATGCATTGAACACACCCAACTGCTCATTCCAACTCCAAGTAAGCACCTGGTCTTCTTTTGCTGCTCTTAAGCTAATACCGCCAAAATATTGCCCAGTACTTTCTACTATTTGTTCTAACTGTTCTGCTAAATTGATATAGATGGTTTCTGCATCGGTATTCATCCACCAATAATTACCTTCTGATAACTCAATGCTTTGTGTCACTACTCTATGATTTTGTGGCGTAAATACCCATTTCTTTTGCGTTGTGTCTTTTTGATGCCAACCTAAATCGTCCCACTCATCGGTTTTACACAAAATGAATTCTTCTTGCGAGTCTGATTTTCTGAACCTAGTTTGGTTGATAAACTCACCATTCCAATCAGCATGATAGTTATCTTTCCACCATAACAACGCTTCTTTAGCACTTTGATAATAAGTAACTTTCTGTCCTTGTTTATTTGGAGATTCAGGCAGACCAAGAGCTAGCTTTAATGCTCTATGCTCTTGAATTACAAATGAGTTAACCCCAAGAGCCACTGCTTGTCCCTCAGATAATTTAATCTCTTTTTTTGTTATCTTGGGCTGCTCAATCCGTGAAATTGCAGAGATATTTTCTAACTCACCATTTAATAGTTCATTCAAATCATGAGTCGACAAAGGCAAATATTTACTTTCAAAACCCGGTTTACAGTAAGCTGGGGTATCACCTCTTAATGCTCTGATATTTTTATTCAATACCATTAAATTACTGCTGCTCGGCTCTTGTTGGCGATGACGTTGAATACGGCCAGCTAATTGAATTAATGCTCGTAATGAACTTGGCTCTGCAATTCCCCAGTCATAATCGTGATCTCGCCCAACTTCGACAACCGAAGTGCCAACCACAACAAATATATTATTGGTCGTCGTAGTCGTGTTTAATGCTGCAATTATTTCTGGTTGTTGCCAAAGTTGCGCTTCGTCATATCGAGTCAACGTGTTGTCTAAACGATTCTCTTTGTGAGATCTCACTGCTAATGGAAACTGTGAGTGGTATACACAAAAGTGAAGACTGTAGTCATCTTGTGGCGACATTTCTGACAGGCATTTCATCACATTAATCATTGGGTCAATATTCGCCATTCGCACAACACCACAAGAGACTTTTCGTCCTGAACGGTGCTTTACATGGTGGCGATCGTGTAATTGATGGATCTGGCTATGAATGGTTGTCGCTACCGACTGATAAATATGATCATCGTCTTTCTTGCCACTTAACTCATCATCAAGATGAACGGTGACTAATTCTCCTTTACGCAGTACTTTTTTATTTTCATTCAGTTTCTTAATGCGTTTCTGAACAAATATATCGTTCTCTTCTGTAAATACATCCGCAGTTTTTATCTCGGCGACATGACTTTTATTCTCATCAAACCATCCACACACCACACTTTTTTGATGCCCTTCGGGAAAGTTTGCTTCATTAAAGTGCTTTCTTCCTTCTAAATAGGCGTGATATAACGCACTGATTAATGACGGAGGTAAGGTTGCAGAAGACAATAAAACACGAGAACCTAGCATTCCTGCCCAATTAACCAATCGACATAATGCAGGTAAGTCTTCTAGGCCAAAATCATCAGGCTCATCCAAAATCAGATCTGAGGTTAATAAACGCAGCATAGGTGCAATTTGTTTACCTCCACGCAGGCTTTCAGTTGCAGGCATTAAGTGATCAATGGTGCTAACCACTACAGGCGCACTCACTAGTTGCTCTAACTTAGGGTTGCCTTTTAACCAATGCTTTAAACGTCCATCATAAATTTGACCATCATAACTAATGAAAAGTTGCTCAAAAAAGTCGTCGCTTGATTCGCTGCCAGAACTCGGTTTCTCTTTATTTGATTCTTTATTTACTTGATGCAACGTTTTAACCGCTTGCGAGCCAATTAATACCGCCAGTTCATCGTCACCTAACTTTAGTAAATCACGGTAACTGTCGCCTGTTTGTAATGTTAAAGTTCTTAAGCCTACAGCGACAGAGAAGCGACATCCTTCTCTTTCATCAGCAAGTGCATACATAATTCGAGCATTGGCAATGGTTTTACCACAACCTGTTGAGGCCATATTGATCCCAAAGAAGCCCTGCTTTTCACTTAATCGAGCATACTCTTTAGCTGCTTTATAAGCTTTATCTTGCCATGCAAATTTTTTAGGTGCATTACGGCTGAATAATTTATGCTGCCCAATAGCTGGCAATGCGTATTTCAATGCAGGTAAATTTAACGCAAAATGCATGGCATTATGAGCGACACCTATATTATGCTCATCCAATTGCTGTTTAAACACCGCTTGCCCTTCAAGCTGAGTCGCACTCCTATCGGTATTGGCTTTCGGTAAGTAACCTTTATCTCGCCACTCTAATTGAGAGCGGTCAGCTTCTAAAGAGGAATAATAATGGTCAGATAGCATTAAAGACAAACGTGATAAATGGGCAACAAAACGTTGTTTTAACCATGCTTGGCCATCATTTAATTTTGAATTCTTTAATGTTCGATACGCCAATTTAGACGCTTGTTTTTGCCATGTTTTACTAATAAACGGAGTACCTTGGCTGAAAGTCCAATTACTATTGATTATCTTAAGGTCAATCTGATCTAAGTGTTCCGCATTACTTGAATTCCAATCACAATTAAAAACGTGAGTTAGCCACATTGACATTTTTTCGTTATCTACATTTTTTGTCTGTTCTGTTTGAGGTCTCGGTAAGCGGTGGTGAGATACAATCAACCAAGCGATTAATGTTGCAAATGGGGCTAGCGCTTTAAATGGAGAAAGTGAACCAGTACGATGATCATAATGCAGACCCGTTAATACTGAACATTCAATAAGTTCGCCATTTTCTGAGCGATTAATTTCACTTAATTCAGATAGCCATTTTTGATCTGCCTTTCCTTTTACAAATGCCTCAAATAAGCGTAAAGAGATCCACTCATGTCGATAAGGCTCTCCTTTTGCTCCACTTGTTCCCCGTAACTTTGCTTGAAATAAATCATTAGCTTTACCAAAATCATGAAACAAGCCTGCAATACTGGTTGCATTCGCGATCACTTCTAGCTTATCCCAACCATTTTCCCACTCTTTATGATCAAAGTTTAAACCGGTTCGATTCACTGGCACTACGCCCTCGGCATTAAACTTTAAGCGATTTCCTACCACCCATAAAAACTGGCTGCGAGATCGTGAACGTATCCAATGGCAACTGACCGCGGTGCTTTTACTGGCGGTTTGTCGCAGCATTTTCTTTACGGTTAATAGACCATCTTCGGTAATAATGGTCTGCCATGTGTTATCACCAATGCGGTTAGCAAAAGCATCTAATACTCTACGTGTTTTTTTTAAGGCATTTTTCTCACACTGGGAAACAAAAGTAACCATCATCGAGCTTGCTCTCCATCATCGACCAACTTAGGTTGTTTATACGACAAGGCCACCTCTTTCACTGTATCAAACATAAAATCCAATACTTTATGATCGGTAAACGCTTGTAGCACTTGCTGACGGAACTCTTGTTCAGTATCGTTTTCTTTGGCGCAAATAAATGCCCAAGGCAGCACTATGGTGTCTTTAATCAAGTCCGCGACATCAAAAACTAGAGCTCCTCGTCGGGTTTTTCCATGCATTAAAGCAAAACCATGCGGGATACCTAATACCCATAATGTCGTTGCTGCCAAGCCATACGCCAAATAGTTACCGTGGTTCAAAAAGTCATTGGCTTTATCGGTTGATTGATGTTGTCTTTTAAAGTCTTGTAACTGGACATTGTTAGCGGCAAATTTATATAAATACTTCGTCAACTGCGCCTCTGTTAACAATAAATCACTCTGCTTTGTTGCTGCTTCTGTACGTTCTTCAAACCGTTCAAACGCTACTTGTAGCCCAGTATCTTTTACATTAAATCCTTCTTGCTTTAACTCTCTATCTTTTCCCCAGATCTTTTGTAAAAATATTAGTCTTTCTTGTTGGAAAGCCTTTGCCGCTGCCAAACGTTTTTCGTCGTCAAACCAAAATGACATCCAACCTTGTAAATATTCTGTTGGGCGATATTCACTCTGCGGTGTAAACCATTCAATCGGCTGCTCTGCATCATTAGCCATGTAAAGCGGTGTTCCTCCACCTCCACTAAAACCAACTAAAACCCCCGCTTGAGCCAACATTCTCATCGCGGCTTGAGTAATAGACGTGCCATTACCTAAGAGTAGAACCGTTGTATTGGCTATTGGGATATTAAAGTATTGGTTTTCATTCTTGGCTTCTGTTAAATACAAAACACGACCGTCTTTTTGCATGACTCGGCAATATTCTAGATAAAACATATTTGCACGTTTAGAATGCAGTATGCTTTTAAGATCGGAAGAAGAAAAATTGTCCATATTGCCTTTAATCTCAAAAATTTGAAAAATAAGGGCAATGTTATGCCAAAGAGGTATTTATTGAAAATACAAGTTGTGAACTATTCAGTATTTATGGAATTAATATGTTTAGATACGTAGAGTCGACTGCAATTTGGCAGCCCTTCTCATTCTGGTTACGTTAAATTGCGTGACTCTGTAACAAAAAAGGTCGCTAATTAAATTTAGGCGACCTTTACTGTGATTCTTACTACGGATGTTATGTTAATACCTTATGTGTTTAAGTTTTTATCTACGTTTGCGCTCTGTTCGTTTTGCAATCATCCAGCGCTTTGTTAATTGCTCTCATTTATTTTCTTCTGAAACATTTTAAAAAACCAAAACGTTTATTTTTAACGCTTTTAGGGCTTAGATTTTGCAATCGTTCCAAGTCATTTGCCGATAATAACTCTAAAGGGTGTTTGAGTCGCTCTGACCAGAATTCATGAAAATCGTCCATTTGGGTACCTTGCTCGGCTAACTGCCATCTGACCTGTTGATTCGCTGTACTTTGGGATAAAATTACTTCAGCCATATAGCTGGAATTCATCGATTTAAAGTGAATAGTGTTTATTTCCTCAACATCACTACCCCTGACATACGCAGCTAAAATTTTTGGATTACCTCCGTAATTTTTTGCAGCAGCATCAGCATAGTATGACGCGTTTCCCGACGAATTCGTAATATATATTTTTGTATTAGCTTCACTCCTGATGAGAGCATTTGCTCCTTGCTCGCTAGATCCATGAAAACCAATAAGCCGCATCTCGGAACTACTTTCTCTTTCCCTCAGTTCTACCGCCTCCACTGTTCGGTTACGCCTATCTCTTCTGCGCAGTTTGGAAGACGCTCCTCCCATAGCTACTACTGATGTTAGTCCTAGTATACCCGCTACCACCCCTGCCACCTTCGCACCCTCTGCATTTTCCGAAGCCGCCATGCCTGCACTTGCCGTCACGGCACTAATTTCTGCCACACCCATCATCACCTCTACTCCGGAGGCTCCGCCGGTCGGCGCCATCAGTATCAGCCCAGTAACAATACCCAGTATGTTACCCAGTATGTTACCCAGCGCCGCACCAACACCCATCATGCCACTCGGGTCCGCATAATTCACCGAATCTCCGTGGCAATATCTGTACGGGTTCATGTCTCCACCTGACAGCGCCGATAACGGGTCCTGCGATGTAAAACATCCCAGCGAAGGCTGGTACAGACGTACCCCTTGGCCCAGCATATATCCGCCGCTCACAGTGTCCTTCAGTTCCCCATTGTAACCAAACAAACTGTCGTTTCCGTAATCTTCCCCCCCTGGAGTGTATGTATGCAGATCTGTCTTCGTATTCCGGCTGGTCGCCACCACGCTTCCCTGCCTGTCTGTCGCATACATCTGCGTTTCAGCTCCGACACTGGCCGTTATTACTCCGCCATGGCGGACAAACCTTGTGGCTGTCCCGTTCTCTTCAATACTGTGTACCCGTTGCCCGAGGTAACGGAAGTTACGCTCTCCCACGCGCAATTGTCGTCCGAACGTGTCATATCGGTACACCACACCATTCACCGAACTTACCTGCCCCCGGACGCTATAAGTCAGCGTTTTCTCATTACCCGGTTTGTTGATTGACGTCATATTCCCTTCTGCGTCATAGTCAAATCTGACCGCCTCCGGGTAGCCGTTCTCGCCTTCCGTCAGCGTGTGATTTATGGTCGTCAGCTGTTGTCCTAGGTAGCTGTACGTTCCCGTATCCTGCTCCCCGTTCGGGAACATTGTGACCAACGAGTTTAAATTATCCAGACCGTCATAACTGAACAGCAGACCAATAATACCTCGTCCGTCTTCATCGCGGGGTAACAGCCCTTCTGCATACCCAGATTCCACCGCATAACGGTGCAGGCGGCCCCGCTTGTCATAATCATATGTTTCAGCTATCTGCTCATCCCCCGTTCGGGTTGTCCGCTTGACCAGCCGGTTTTCCTCGTCATACACATACTTATGCTCCAGCCAACTCCCGCGCTGCAGGAACTCTGTTTTCCGCGTTGTCTCCCGTGAAAAAACATCATAGGTCAGTCGCGTGCCCTGAATCATCACCCCGTTTTCTTCCACAAAAACTGCACAGACCCGATTTAAGGCATCATATTCCGTGTGTGTCGTGAACGCGCCGCTCGTTGAATGACTCAGTCGTCCATATTTGTCAAAGGTCTGGCTCTGTGTACCATCAGGTGTAGACTCTTCCAGAGGAATACCTTGTAGGGTATTCCGGAGCACATCAACACTGTACACTTGCTCCCCGGAGGTCTGTACTGTCCGAACCACCATTCCCGTGGCATCATACTGATACTGATAACTGCCGTTATCACAGACCGCTGACTGTAGAAGTCCTTTAGGTGTATCCGGTTGTTGTGCGTAGCTGAACGTCACTGTCTCTTCAGGCTCTTCGTTGTCCCCCACATATGCTGTCACGCCCGTAGACATATCCAGCTCCGGCAGATAACCAAAATCAAGCCGATTACCGTTTCCCGTAATGCAACCGCTGGGGGTGCTGGCAAACTGTTCAAACAGATACTGACGGCGATTTCCTCCGACTTCTGAAGCACTCAGGCGGCCCAGGTCATCAAACGTCCGAGAGCCCAGACTGTTCAGGGTCTCTCCCCTTTTCGCCGTCAGTGAGGAAGGACTCTTGATGATAGGAAATGTCTGTGGATATTCCGCCCGAATTTCAACGCCATCACTGACGCTGTACGACAAAACGCGATCAACGTCATCATAGAGGTTGATGAATGTCTGGTTTTTCAGGGGAGAGATAAATGTTTTCAACCGGTTAAAGCCGTCATATGTTTTCGTCCATTCACTGTACGGCTCGTTTTCACTGGTGCTGCGGAGTTCCTGTTTTACAACAAAACGTGCTTCGCTTTCCACCTGACCGGAAGCATTCCACGTCCGGCGGACCGACGCAGTTCGGGTTCCATCTTCTCCCTGCAGGTATTCCGTGACACTCAACGACAGAGGATCTAGATGGCGTACAAGGGTCGGGCCACTGTTATCAATTTCCCGGGTAATTTCCCCCCAGGCACCGTACTGGTAATCCCGTTGTCGGTGTATCTGGGGTGTATTATCCGGCACAATACCCACTTCATAGTCATAAGAGGATTCGCTGATTTTTCTGCCCTGAGCGTCATACGTTATCTCAGAAATTTTATGCATAGCGCCATTGTTGTCTGAACGATAAACAGCCAACTCTTTTTGTTCGTGGTTGAAATATTCTTTAACGATACCACTTTCAGAAAAAATGGTGACGCAATTGCTTCCCTGCGATTCTAGGCACTCTGCAGATGTTTCAGGATAAGTATATTCCGCCGTAATAATGGACTCATATACGCTCCCCGCGGCCTGCTTCACTGCCGTGCAGCGTCCCAGCACATCGTAACTGTACTCCGTTCTGACACCCTCGAGTGATGTCTGCGCCAGCACCTCACCAGTCCAGTATTCTGTTTCTTCTTCCTGCGTCACCACTGAACCACCGCATCCTGTCAGGGTGGTTTTTGTAACATAACTGTTTCCCTGCCCCGGCAGATACTCCATTGAAGTCACTGTATCCTGCCCGGCGTACGTTTGCGTCGTACTCTTCACCTCTCCGGCATACGGCCCCTCATCAAAATACTTCCGGGATTCCATGTATCCGTGATAGGATAGAGTGTCAGGAGCCACAGGACTGAAAGCCCCGTATCCGCCGGGAAGGGCTTTATAGGTGTACAGGGATGTCCTGGTTTCATTATCCAGAGAAACAACGGTATCTAATTTTTTATAGGCGACCATGCCGAACGGATGGGGGGGACATAACAGTGTGTTGTTCTCGTCTTTTTCACCGGAGGCAGAATAATACACTGATTGCCGGGTGATACCGCTGATGTCTACTTTCTCTTCCAGATTTCCCCACAGGTCAAACTGATATTTTTCTTCAAAAATTGTAGAGGCTTTATCACCCACATAGAAGACCACCGTTTTTTGTGCGGCAAGCTCATACCGAGCATCCAGTGCCGGATCCGACAGGGGTATACTGGCATCTCCATAATATTCATAATTGACAACATACCGGTTCCCGGTGGGGATGTGGGTATCTGTACGCTCTGTCAGTGAATGAAATTTGTTATAACGGTATGTGCTGCGATGCTCTCCACTTGTGGTCGTTACTGTGTATTCATATGCTTCAGCCAGCTCTGCAAGATTGTCCTGAGGTAACGCCCAGTCCACGGACGTATTGTTGCCCCAGTAGTTATTCGCATCCAGAGCGATTTCCTCAAACAGAACCTCAATGTCTGGTTGAAGAGAGGAGAGGCTTTTTTTATAGGAGGACATGGCCGGAATATCGGCGTATAACGCCCCGGCTGGTAACGGCATCCGGTGTCCGTACGTTACCCATTCTGCGGCACCGGTCGGATAGTTCACCTGACTGACGAACTGTAGACCAGTATCAAAATCCTCAAAATACTGAAAATCAATTTTTGCACCATCAGGCTGAGTCACGGACATCAGCATCTGTGCAGACAGTTCCAGCGAGATGGTTTCTTCCTGTTCGCCGCCCGGAAGGTAAGTAAACGTCACCTGCGGGTCCGTGTAATCCACCGCCAGCAGACAGTTATCCTGCTCATCGTAAACCCGATCCAACGTTGCGGGCGTGGTCAGGTTGTATTCAAACCGGAGGAACCGGCCGGATTTATCTACCAGGCGTTTCTGATAAGCGTCACCATAGCGGGTATCAATTTCCAGCTCTTCGATGCTGCCATCTTTGTAATAGATAACGATTAAACCATCCTGTCGGGCCACCCTGATATCATTTAATTTATGTGATAACTGCCAGTTATTGTCATCAAAATCATCCAGTACGATATAGGTTTTATTACGCAGGGTCAGCTGTCGGCTCTGACTCTGGTATGATGATAATGACAGTCCCCATCCTTTTCCGAGTCGCGCATTATCCGATGCGGAATTCATCGGGGAAAACATAAGGGATACATCAGCACAGGGGTTAAGACCGTACTGGCTGTTCAGACTGAATAATGCATGACTGAAGCTGAATATTCCGGTCTGGGGGTCTGGTTGCCCCATGGCTATATTGGTATTATTAAATGCGGATGAATACATACGAAAGCCTCTCTTTTTTTAGATGAAGTGGGGCGTATTTCTTCGTAAAACAGAGCCCCACGGATTAACTATACGGGTGAAAACATCATGTTCCGTCGGCGTTATGCTTTTTCCACTTTGGTGACAGCCCAGTCTCCCCACCAGTTATCATCATTCCAGTTAATGGTAATTTTCATTTTGTTTCCGAAGTTATCCGTCAGCGTGTGTTCATTATCTTCGAAGCTTAATTCAACACAACCATAGTTAACATATTCGCAACGCTGCATCTCGAGCTTTTTCTTTGATAACTTCACCATAGGGATGCCGCCGTCCAGATAGATTTGTTTTACAACGTTTACATCTAGACCCTTGGTGTCCATCCAAGTACCTGACGTAGTTCCTGTATAAACAGTAGCGGCATGACTGGCAGGAAAATTCGAATTGCCATGAATATGGTAATCACCCGTAACTTCATTCCGGGCATCCCCTGTTTCGGAGGTCTGGAGGACATCATTTCCCCTGACATACGAATAATCAGGGGCATATGCCACCTCATAAATGCCAGCGCCAGGAATCCCGTTTCCGGGCATCAGAAACACTCCGCCCTTATGTCCCGGCCAGGAGTGAATCATTGACATGACAGTAAGATAATAACCGGGCTTGGGCGGTTCATGCGTAAAAGCTACACCCAATGGTTCCCAGTGGGTGAGATGATGATTTGTGGGAAAGTCAATATACAGCTTACGCAGATTGGCTCCATCGTAATGATTGCCTGTGTCTTCGATTTTGAGCTTAAATCCTGATGGTTCAAAATCGATAACGCTGACAGTAATGGCTTCAGCTTGTGAAATGCTCACACCACCATATGACGCCAGCACGCTTGTTGTCGTTGCAGAGGTAGGGACTGTAAAATAAACTGGTGCTCTGGTGGTACTGTATGTCTTGTTGTTATTTTCAGATGATAATATTTCTTTTTGCTCTGAAGACGCCACGTCATGACCATACGGGCCTGCCTCACCCCCCATGTGCGTCCAGACAGACATATCCCCGGCCTGGCCGTGGTAAATCGTGAGATTCTTCTGCACATCGCTAATGGCGTCACTTTCAGACACATCCTGGTACTGAATTTCAGCCCAGATCGCCAGCCGCATGATGCCATTGTTATAGACGGTACAGGATTTTTCTATTCCAGTACTTCCGTACTGATGAGTGTAGATATTAAGTAATTTAATGGCCATAACGAATATTCCCCTTATGATTAGATTAACCTCCAGATAAAAAATAGAGGCTTTGTTGCTGAATTTAGTTTATGAGCGGACGCTAACTAAATCGCGGGATCTTTAAACAATATGCGGTTCCGTCGCAAGTAGATGTAGTGACGCGACAGAACCTTTATTTTCAATAGTATCACTATCAATGATTTCCTTTACATGTACATGCTTAAACATTTTCAATGTTTAAGATACAAACAATTAACAATAACCCTCAGGGTTATAAATAAATTAAAGGCATCATTGCAAATTATAATTAATAAGCCCTATATTGAACTGACACCCAATTATTGGGGGTCAGTTCGATATAGGGCTTATCAAAAGATGAAACTGAGCGAGCTCAGAAAAAATTAATTCATTATTTATCGAGATAATATATCAATTGCTACATAGACTTCACGATTAACTCCTATTTAGTTATTCACCTAATATTAACGTTGGATTTTCAATACAGAACACACTTTTATGTGATATGTACCTTCTAGTGTTATTGTGCACACTTTTTTATGAGAGCTTCCAACTGGGGTCTTTATTTTCAAAGGAATAACAAATACCTCATTGGGTTCAAGTAAAATTTTTCCAACTGATTTTTCATTAACAAAGACCTCGAACGTAGTGGGGCTTGATGCTGAATTTTTTACAGGAAAATCGACATCAGTCATATCACTGTAAGCAATAATGTTTTTTTTCGCAGTTGTTATTAAATGTTGGTTTGCTTGAGTTGAAAAAGAAAAACATAATGAAAATATAAATATAAATAACCTAATCACACTCGATTCCTACTGTTAGATCAACTTCGGGCTTACTAACCATTAAATCTTCAGCATTGTATTGCATTGTTAAACTTACCTCGTTATCACCTAACGGTATTGTGTAATAATTAGTATCGTCACCATCTATATCTAAACTCAATGGTTTTAGGTGAAATATAAAACTATCTAAACGATAACTACCACAGAGCTCACCACCATAATTAACTGGGTAATTCATGCATACTGTATTTATCCTGAAATTAATTTTAGGATACTTACCTGAATTGTTTTCCACTTTAAATTTTAAAGACTCACCGGGAATATCTAAAAATCCAAGTACGGCCTCATTACCGTCATAAAATGTCGCTCCGCATACTTGTCGTATTGTTTTTTGAAATGGTATTGATTTGTTGATCATAGAAGAAGCATTAAATGTTATTAATAAACCAAAAAACAATAGCAATAATCGCATATTATCATCTCTTTAAATTAAGGGCATTTTATATGTAACTGGGTTGTTATTTCCATTACCCCTGAAGGTAAATCTTGACTACTTTTAGTTGTACTAGCTTCAATAAAGTGAGTTTCCCCAGCCGTAATAGGAATTGCTATGGAGGCATCGTTATTTGTAAACTCTTCTCCAGTTTCCAATGTATATATTATGTCTTCTTTTTCTAAAAATGAAGAGGGGGAAATAGTAAAAGTACTAATAGACATCTTCACTGAATAAAAGCCGTTATAATTCACTACAAAGCTTACTTTATCTGTCATACTTCCACTGTCTGAAAATTTAATTCCCCCTGTTGCATCATTCACAGTCAATCCACACACAGGTTGAATTTCTCCGCGAAATATTAATCCGTTAAGGTTATCCGCAGCAAATGATGAAGCAGAAAAAATAAGCATAACTAATACAAAAACAATATTCTTCATTGTCGTTATCTCAGAGTTATATTTGTGTATGTAACCGCAATCTACAACACGCATTTATGTGTAAAATTAACTACAATTAAGTTCAAGTAAGGGCGTAATCTCAACCTTTGAATTTGCTTCAAATTCTCCAATATCTTTGTTAGTTACTTTAGCTCTTATAATGTATTCACCTCTTTGAATTGAAAACGAAGCGCTTCCTCCTGTCACATTTGAGAGTGACGCGCCTGTAACCGATTCAAATGAATACTCAATAGTAGTATCTGTGTTACCAAGCAAATCTGTAATAGATTGTTCTGGAATGGTAAGGGTTAAAGCACCTATTGAGTTGCCTATAATTTTTAAATTCACACCACCTTTTTGGTTTGGTTCGTCAGCAAATTGAAGTCCACCATCACCCGTTGCAGTAATTCCGCACTTAGCGGGAATAGTTTCAGTAAAATGAACTATTGCTGAAGCTGAATCTGCTGCAAAAGCAGAAATGGGGGCGAGGCTTAATAATATAATTAATATGCTCTCTTTCATTTTCATTGTTCGATAAACTCCATATTATTTCGGTTAAGAATTCTTTCTTTTTCAGACTTTATTTTTAACATTTCAAGCTCATGCTTTGCCGCATTTAGTTCATTTTCTCGACGTTTAGTTTCTAGTTCCATTTTATATAAAACAGAGCAATCAATTCGTTCGGTTCCACCAAATTGATAAGTCAATCCAGCATATACCCCTTTGTCGCCTTCGGACGTTGAATTAATATTCCATAGACCATTTTGATAATTAGAATCTAAATTCCCATTTTTACCATAACCATTTTCACCATAAACCCCTATTTGAGCGGTAATACCTGTCGCAACGGCAGATTCACAAGTAGTACCATCTGACAACCTAAATTTATCAGTTCCCGATGGGTTTGATATATTTGGTATCATTGTTGCGTACGAGGAAATAGGAGACAGTAAGTAGAAAACTGGCAACAAGAAATCGGACATCTTCATTACTTTATTCCGTTATATTTAATAGGTTTGTCCGTCGACTTAAAATAAATTTCGACTCGACGATTCATTGCTCTTCCTTCTTTCGATTTATTATCAATCTCTGGATAATTTTCACCATTGCCTAAAACAGTGATTTGTGTAGGACTAATTCCTGAATTTATAAAGTAATTAGCAACTGCTAAAGCTCTTTCTTTAGAGAGCTTAATATTATAAGAACTACTTCCTGAACTATCTGAATAACCGATAATCTGTAAAGTATCCAATGGGTTATTATTACGTTTCATTTTTTCTACTATTTTTATCATTTCTTTCGAAACATGAAGTTCTTTCGAATTAAAGGCAAAGATAACACTACTTTCTAAATATATAGAATTTGTAGAAATTAAAGAAAAAGGAGGTGAGTCTACTTTATTACCAACGTTAGGCTCTTTTTTGAAGTAATAGGTTAAACCTATAAAAGTAGAATAAAGATCAGCTCGTTTATCACCATTACCGATGCCATTAATAAATTGATATTCACCTTTTACTGCCCAGTTAGTTGAAAATCGATACTCAGAGCCAAAACCAATGGCCGGTTTAAATTGAGATTTAGAATAAAAAGAAGCATTATCATATAAATAACTAACTCCTACTTTCAAATAAGTAGATAAATTGTCAGTCCACAAATATGGCGTTTTCACACTAAACTGAATATCTCTAAATTCACTATGATTCCAATTTGTCTTTACTATTCCATAGTCATTCACCGCACCTTCAAAAGAAATCCATGGAGCCAATGTATATCCCCCATAAATTCCGTAATTAAAAGATGTTTCATCACACATCATAAATATATCGGAGCAAGCATCATTATAATAACTGGCACCTAAAGCAGTACCAAAATAAAAATCCTTTGTATATAAATTAGATGCATAAATATTAAAACATCTAAATGTAGCTAATAAATAACACATATACATTAGTATTCGATGGCCATTCATTATTACAATTCCTTTCTCTAATCATCCCCATAAGCCCATAAGGTTGACATAACCGTTACTGAGATAGTATTACTCTAGCCAAATAATCAAGTCATAGATAGCATCTATTTTCAATGAAACCCGACATTAGTAGTCCATATATATTCCATATTTCCAGTTATAAATGAGACATGCTTTATAAATATTTTCACATTCTTTTGTTGCTGCATAAACTGTTTGATTCAATAGTATTTTAGGCATAATGATTTCTTGTAAGTGTCTTAGAAAAGACAATCTCATTTTTGTTTCTAATATTAACGATATCTATTTTTAAGAGAGGTAAGTTAAAGATGTAAAAGTTCGCCCAAATAAAATTAAGTTATTCAGGTGGTTTTTAATAATCTAAAATGAGTCGAAATAACCTGTTTCTATTTAACAAATGCATAAGATTGTAATCTACCGAGCAATATGCATATTTTTTAATAACTTAATCGATCGGGGCACATTTACATTTTGTTACTTTATTTAACTTGATAATAAATATTTGTTTATTCCTTTGCAACTCCCCCCTTCTAGGTTCATACCTTTTATTAAACAAAATTTATGCATTTGTTAAATAAACGATGCTTAAATCACCTTTATTTATAATGAAAACCAAATAAACCAATCGACTACCATTTACATCATGAGTCAATAGCGTGTTTTTTTGCGGTCTATGTAGTAATTAATATATTATCTCGATAAATAATGAATTAATTTTTTCTGAGCTCGCTCAGTTTCACCATGATCAAAGGTTTGTTGGAACAATAGGCGCTTACGGCGCAAGTCAAAAGGAGTCAACCTCTTCCATTGTTGCTAATAAATCGTTTATCCTATCGTCATGCACGCATATAAGCCCCTGAAACAATTATTTAATAGTCAAAATAACTGGTTTAAATTTCTTTATAATAACAAAGCTAACCTAAGAGCGCTCGTGATTGAAAATGCCACAAAGATGCTGTCCTGTGGCATGAAAACCACAGAGCGATGGATACAAAAGCAACAACATGTCTTCCCGAGTTTGTTGCAAAAAATTCAGTTTAACGTCAAGATCCCACAATCTTTCATATCATTTTGTAGCTAATGATCAATTCTGAATTTAAATGGAAACACTTTGCACCAGAAATAATTCTTTGGTGTTTACGTTGGTATGGTTCAACACCAATGAGTTACGCAAATCTCAGTGATATGCTCGCAGAGCGAGGCATATCGGTTAATCGCTCCACTATTTACCGTTGGTTTATTGAATATTCCCCTAAATTACGAAAAAAGTTACGCCGCAATTATCAATTCATTAAAACCGACTCATCCTGGCAACTTGATGAAACTTACGTGAAAGTAAAGGGGAAATGGAACTATCTGTACCGAGCGATCAACAAGCAAGGGGAAACTTTAGACTTTTATTTCTCTCACAAGAGAAATAAAGAAGCAGCTTATCAATTCCTTAAACGTTGCTTGAGATATTATGACCAAGAACAACATCCCAAAACGTTAAACACAGATAAACATTCTTCATACGCGAATGCCATTGCACGATTAAAGGAAGAGGGACGACTCCGAGCTGATGTTAAGCAACGCCAAGTTAAAACTCTCAACAATGGTATTGAATCCGATCATGCCCCCATTAAGAAATTGGTTGTGGCCACTAATGGTTTCAAATTGAGGAAGCGAGCTTGGTCAACGATCCAAGGATTTGAATCTTTACGAATGTTTAATAAGGGACAATTTGATTTCTGGTTACGTAATGATAAACGTGAAACCGTAGTACGGGAGAGATCCGCCTTCCTCAATCGCTTATTCAATATTGAGGTCGTTTTTCAATAATAATGAGTTAATTATAAGGCTTATTTATCAACTCAGATTAGTTGCAATAGACCCATAAAGAGAGAAGATAGTCCCATAATTGCATCAAGAAGTAGATTCTTTTTTTTATTGGACGCCTTTACAATTAGTTCTCAGCTACTATAAGCGATTCTGCTCATAAATCTAAAGGAGACTATTATATGGCTTACGTAGAACCAATAAAAAAACGAAAGCAACTTAAGCTTGTAGAAAAATATCTAAAAGACCATCACGACCCTGCCTTTCTTCTTATTTGGAAAATAGGTATAGAAAGTGGGCTTCGCATCAGTGACATTCTTAGGTTACGTTATCGCGATATCAATTTAACTAATGGTCGATGTCAAATTATAGAGAGCAAAGGGACACTTGCTCGAGAAACCAAAGCTAAATATAAAGTATTAAAACAAGTAAAAGAAGAACTATTACTTCATTACCAATCCAAAGGGTTAATTAAAAAAATGGGATGCATATACCTTACCCCATCGAATAAGATTATGTCATTCATACCAAAATCTTGGCAACTAAGCGTGAATGCAAGATTAATCTCCGCAACGAAGGCTGCGCTTCCTGTAACGAAAGAATTTTACTTAAGTTCCTCTGTTATGACGATAATAAAAGAGCGTCAGCGGCAATATAGAAACCTACAATGTGATTCTATCTTTAGTCGAAAAACTCTTTCCAGTAATCGTGCAAAAAAGCAAGAAGGGATATTAACCAGACAAGCATGCTGGCATGTTTTTTCTAAATTAACGACGGTACTAAAAAAAACAGGTGTTGATGTCAAAGTTGGATGCCACACTTTAAGAAAAAGCTTTGCTCGGCACTTATATTTCGCTACAGGAAAAGATATTAGTTTGTTAATGACGATGATTGGACACCAATCAGAGCGAATGAGTTTACGCTATATAGGGCTCTCAAAAGATGAAACTGAGCGAGCTCAGAAAAAATTAATTCATTATTTATCGAGATAATATATTAATTGCCACATAGACCGCAAAAAAACACGCTATTGATTCATGATGCAAATGGTAGTCGATTGGTTTGTTTGGTTTTCATTATAAATAAAGGGAGTTTAAGCATCGTCTATTTAACAAATGCATAAGATTGTAACCTACCGTACAATATGCATATTTTTCAATAAGTTAATTGACTCGAACACATTTTGTTACTTTATTTAACTTGATAATAAATATTTGTTTATCCCTTTGCAACCCCCCCCCTTCTAGGTTCATACCTTTTATTAAACAAATTTATGCATTTGTTAAATAGAAACAGGTTATTTCGACTCATTTTAGATTATTAAAAACCACCTGAATAACTTAATTTTATTTGGGCGAACTTTTACATCTTTAACTTATCTCCCTTAAAAATAGATATCGTTAATATTAGAAACAAAAATGAGATTGTCTTTTCTAAGACACTTACAAGAAATCATTATGCCTAAAATATTATTGAATCAAACAGTTTATGCAGCAGCAAAAGAGAGGATAAACAATATATTAAATGATTTTCCTTACTTTTATGTTTCATTATCAGGTGGAAAGGACTCTGGCGTTCTTCTTAACTTAGTAATCGAAGAAGCAAAAAATCAAAATAGATTACCTATTGATGTCCTTATTATTGATATGGAAGCTCAATTTCATCACACCATCTCTTATATACAGCATTGTGTTGAACGTGAAGAGGTAAATGCCTATTGGATATGTCTTCCCTTAAGCTTAAGGAATGCAAGCTCTCAATTGCAACCTAAATGGACATGCTGGGACAAAGAAGTATCCCACTGGGTTAGACCTCTCCCTTCTCATCCATCCGTAATTAGTGAGCATACTTATTTTGATTTCTATAATTATGCAATGGAATTTGAAGATTTTGTTGCAGGATTCAATCAATGGTTTCAAGAAAAAAAAGGAGGGCTTTGTGCGGCTTTTATTGGCATTCGAGCTGATGAATCACTATATCGTTATAACACCATAAAAAACACCCAAAAGTCCCACTTCAAAGATTTTTTATGGACAACAAAAGAATGTGAAAATGTTTATAAAGCATATCCCATTTATGACTGGAAATCAGAAGATATATGGATTGCTAATGGCAGGTTTCATTGGAAATACAATGCTATCTATGACTTGATGCATTTGGCTGGAGTAACGTTATCTCAGCAACGGTTATGTCAACCTTATGGGGATGATCAGAAAAAGGGGTTGTGGTTATTTCACGTTTTAGAGCCAAAGACATGGGAAAAAATCGTATCTCGAGTTGAAGGTTGTCAGTTTGGTGCTAAATACAGCAAAAAACAAGGGCATATTATTGGTTATTATAAATTTGATTTACCTACTGGGCATACTTACCGTAGTTATAGTCGTTTTTTATTAAATTCGATGCCAAGGGATTTATCGAACCATTATAAAACTAAGATCATTAAGTTTATTTTATGGTGGAGAAAGCAAGGTTGTCATCATATTCCTGATTTCTCTAATAAAAAATTGGAAGCCCAAAAAAAAGTACCTAGTTGGAGGCGGATATGTAAGGTCTTGATTAGAAATGACTATTGGTGTCGTGGGCTTTCATTTTGCCAAACTAAAAAATACAACAAAATTGACGATAAAAGTTGAGATATTAATATGAAATTAGTTGAAAGTCGTATCTCAGAACTGTTTGATTCCTTCACTTCTGAGTTTTCTCGTATTGAAGATAAGATCACCATTTATAATAACATTAATAATCACCTATACCATTTTTTAGGGATAACTCATCCCGTTTTAAATATTCAGTTATTACCGTCAAGCAAAGTGAATGCTAATAATTATAATCCTAATGTAGTGGCGAGCCCTGAATATAAATTATTAAAACATTCAATAATGTCAGATGGATTGACTTTGCCCATCGTCGTAGGGGCAAGTCACATCAATAATGAGCATGTAATTATTGATGGTTTCCATCGAAGTAAGATAATAAAAGAAACCACGGAAATAAATTCATCATTATATGATTACATTCCAACTGTATCTTTAAATAAAGAATATGAAGAGAGAATGACATCAACAGTCAGGCATAATGCGGCAAGAGGGATACATCAAGTAGAGTTAACATCCGAATTAGTTCGTAAGTTGAAAGAGTCTAACTGGGAAGATGAAAAAATAGCAAAAGAAATAGGGATGGATATGGATGAGGTATTACGGTTAAAACAAGTTACTGGATTAGCTAATATATTTTCTGATGCTGAATTCTCAACAGCATGGAAATAAAATATTCATCATTTAAAGATCTATCAGATATGGATAATTTAAGACAAAGAGTTTACACGAGATTTTATAAATCACTTAACGCTTGCGGGCATTTATCTTTAGAATCAATAGTTTGTAGCTATCACCTGTATGGGGGCGGGTGCCATCACAATTTAAATTTTAAAGTAAGACGAAACATGGTGGTTAATGAAGATTTTATTATATGCATAACAAAAGAAAGCTTTCCGTCAGAATTTAATGCAAAGAAAAACATTTCAAAACATATTAAGGGTTAAATATGTCAAAAGAAAAAGAAAAAGAAAAAGAAATTAAAACTTTGATAGCTAGTACATACCAATCATTTGTTGATATGTGCATAAATGATATGGTCAAAGGTTACAAAATACATTGCACATTCCCATTAATGACTTATGAAATAGATAGTTTAGAACGGTTATTTTATGAGAGTGGCGGGTTAGAAATGACGGTAAGTAAAATTCATAAAAAATAAGTAAATCATGTTGTATATTGAAAATATAAATAATTTCAAAATTAATTATTCTGGAAATGTAGATGTTACATCTAAGGAATACAATTTAATATCAGGAAAGAATAAGAGTGCTTATAATTTATCTGACTTCATTGTGTCTTATTTTTCATACTCTAAAAAATACCAACTAATTACTATTGCACTCGAAAATAATATTGAATTAAATCCTATTGATTTTAAAAATGAAGAGATATGTTTTTTAAAAACAAATATAACAATTAAATATTGTTTAGCTATAAGGAAAGTAATCTGTATTTATTTTGATAATGACAGTAAAAATATTTCAGCAAAACTACATAACTTTGAGTTTAGTATCGATTTTATAAACTCATTTTAAGAAACATTAAGGAATAATTGTGTGAAAAATAAAATACTGAAAGTTTTCTTATTACTATTTTCTATTGTTGGGTTACTTACAATAAGTCTAAATTATTACGTGCTATCAAGCGATCGCACCTTGGATATGCAAAAGTTAGCAGATAAAACATGGACGAACGAAGCTAATGAGTTCTTAGATACTCTTATGCGACTATCACATAAAACAGCTGAAATGGCGGTACTATTATCAGTAGAAGGTACAGATAAAAACGAATTATTTAATCGCCTTACTCATGTTACAAAACTTAGTACTTCAATCATTGATGCTTATTATGCCAACTTCGATGGAGAAACGATAAGCGCACAAGAAGGTGGAGAAATTGAAGGTTATAACGCTCGTAATTTAAGTAAAGAATGGTTTTTGCCTGTTATTTCAGGCATTGAAAAGGTGCATATATCTAACGCTACAGTCAATCTTTCTGGTGACTTCATGGTTACAATATCGGCACCAGTGATTGATGTCGATGGGAGAATTATTGGTGTTTATGCGATGGATGTCGATCTTGGTAATAATATTCCCAAGTCCTCGGTTGAGTTCGCAATAACAAATCCCGCAGGTCTTGTTATCACTGCACCTCACAACCCTGAATGGGTTGCAAAATCAATATATGAAGAGCGCCCTGTATTGAAAGGGGCTAACGATAAACTTCAGACTTATATTTCAAACGGCGAAGAATTCGCGGTTATCACTAAGGCGATTAACGATAAATTTTCACTGTTTGTTTTTTTACCGCAAAGTGACGATGTTGCCGAAATGCATTCGTTGTTGTTCTTGTTTTCTGGTTCATTGATTGCTCTCGCTCTTATTGTCATTTTTGGTTTGACCATCATTCTTAAGCGAGAGTTGAGTGAGTTACCGTCAATAGTAAATATCATTGAGAAAATGGCACTCGGTAACTTTAAGTCGTTTGAGGTTAAAAGAAGTAACAATGAATTAGATATGATCGCTGATTCATTAAAAAAAATGCAATCCAATACTGCAAAAGCGATGAGCGAAACAAGCATTGCGGTTGGTAATCTACTTGAGAACCAAGGTGTCATTAGTTCTAAAATGGCGACAGTTTCAGAACAAGTTAGCTATGAGCTTTCATCAGCTGAACAGGTAGCGACAGCGGCTACTGAAATGTCAGTTGCTGCTAATGAAGTTGCTCGAAATGCAGTGGAAGCAGAAGAGTCAATCTTAAATTCTAAAACGCTGATTGATAATGGATGTAAGAAGCTTGTTGAATCAGACAAAGTATCTGAAGAGATTAGTACATCACTAAAAGAAACAAAAGATACCGTGATGAACCTTAATATGTACTCTCAAGAGATAAGCTCTGTATTAGAGATCATTAACTCAATCTCTGAGCAAACCAATCTACTAGCTTTAAATGCGGCCATTGAAGCGGCAAGAGCAGGCGAACAAGGTCGAGGCTTTGCGGTAGTAGCTGATGAGGTTCGAGCGTTAGCAAGCAAAACTCAAGATTCAACAGTATCTATTCAAAGTATCATTCAAAAACTTCAATCTGAATCAAAAACCGCTTCAAACTTGATGGAAGATAATACGACATTGATTCAAAACTCATTGTCGATTTCGCATGAGTTGAATGTCGCTTTTGCAACGATCTCTGAGCAAGTTGATGCCGTATCAAACATTAATTCATTAGTAACGACAGCATCAAGCGAACAAACGAGTGTAACGGCTGATATATCAACTCAGGTCAATAGCATGAATGAGATGATACAAAGTAATCAAGATGAGTTTGGACAAGTAAGCAGTGCAACAGAAAGTAGTAAAGAATACCTAGAAGGGATTAATGAGGTCGTGTCTTTCTTTAAATACTAATTAATATTTCTCTCTACCCATAATTGTAAACTATATTTATAAAAGAAGGTTTTTATCAAATGAAAAAAAACATATTAAGCGCCTCAATTCTTGCGGCACTAACACTTACTGGCTGTAATAGCAGTGATAGCAGTAGTGATTCATCAATCACAGCCCCAATCATTAAACCTGCAAACTCAATTCCTGTTGCAAAGCACGATATCGCCCTTGTTGGTCAGTTTGACGGTTCACAGAATCAAGTTATTGACGTTGACGTATTAGCGAATGATAGTGACGCAGACAACGACAATTTGATCATCATTGAAGCTAAGGCGGCTTACGGTGATGTGCAAATTGAGAGTAATCAGATTTCATACCGTGGCATCGAAAAGACACCAAGCGGCCGTGATGTGATCTCATATACAATCGAAGATTCAAACGGCGCAATTGCATCGAGTTCAGTTAGCGTATTTGCTGCGCCTGACAACGACAATGGCTTTGGTCAAAATCCTGACAAAGGCAACGACAATGGTTTTGGTCAAGATGTGATTGACCCTAACAACGATAACGGCTTTGGTCAAAATCCTGACCAAGGTAGCGACAATGGCTTTAGTTATGATATGCCACTTCAAACTGAAAGCTTTAATTTACAATTAAGAGCGAATGAGGCTTTTGATTTAACGAAAGCGATCCTTGCTCACGTTGGTTCTAAAACAGCAAGTATTGCTGATGTTTCTGCGAGACTAGGCAAGGCTGACGTAATGCAATCTGATAAAGGTAGCATGTCGTTAAGAGCTGTTTATAAGTATGATCGTGAAAATCATGACGGCATTCAAGATACTGTTATTTACGCTGTTGAAGATAAGTTTGGTAATGTAGGTATCAATACTATTAACATTGATATCGTTGAGACTCCAGATATTGATGTACCTATAGTGGGTCGTCCAGATATTGATGTACCTATAGTGGGTCGTCCAGATATTGATGTACCACAAATGGACAGTGTTTTTGATATTAAAGATCACAAAACCTCAGATATAGAAACCCCTGAAGGGGTGTCAATCTATAAAATATCAATAGGTGAAAAATATAAAGGGTGGGCAGTTGATCCTACTGTTGGGAAGAATGGTATCAATGCTATTTATGGCACTGCTTATTTAGCCTCAAAATCAATGCCCCTTGATTATTTCTATTATGCCCAAAGTGCAGAGCACGTTCTGTCTGAAAAAGTTACTGATGTGGCAATATTAAGAATCATCAATCCAAAAAACCTAGAAACTAAGACTATTACCATTCAGTTGAAAGACTCAGAAATACACACTTGGGATGGTCACGAAAAGCCTACGGTAGCACCGAAAAAAGCATTATTTTCGTATGACTCGCCATCAAGTGAAAAAGATGTAGATGGTTCAACTATGTATGATTTCGCTATGATACAACCAGATCCTAAATTTGTGATTAACACATTCTGCATGAGAGCTGATAGCGATAGCGATTGTGAGGAATTAATTCCTGTTAAAGTAATCAATACAGGAACAAATTATCTCTATTCGTTTTCTGCTAAACAACTAACTGACGGTTATGAATTGTTAGTTCAAAGTGGGTATCAAAGAGGTAATAACGACGATTATCAAAACACAAATCTAGATAGCGTTACCGAGTCTGATATTCTAACTATTGGTGTTGACGTCCACATTGTTAGAACCATTGATACAAACGCTGCCGCTGAACCAATGCATGACGCAATGGCGGCCGCAGCTAGCGACCCTGCCGTTGAAGATGTTTTAGAAAAAGCATTTAACAGTGATGGTTCATTGGTAGATGATGTGAAGTTTGAGACTTACGGCGGCACTTCTATCATTCGAGCTAAAAACCATCTCAGCGGAGCACCAAGAACCGATGCGGATAAATATGATTATCAGAAAGTAACCGTAATGACTCCTAACGGAAAGGTTAAGGTATTTACAGGTGATGACTTTATTGTAAGTAAAGACGGTTCAACAATGGTGTATTTGCATGATAACCTTACGTGCTCAACGACGAACATGGACGACTGCGCGCTAGTTAATATTGTAGATCTAACCAGTGATAATCCAACTCCAAGCTCTATTAGCGATCTTGAGAAATCAGTTGTATCCATTCCAGTTGGTAAAGATGGTAATTACTTGCCACAGGGTAGCTTTGGGAAAGAAGCTCAGGTTTCTTTTGAGGCAACAAGTCGCTTGCATATTTCCGATGATGGAAAGTATGTAGCCTATTTCCTAGCAGATACGTCTGGTAAATCGATAGATATCAATGGATGGACAAAGCGATCAGATACAGCCAAGTACTGGCGAACTATTGATTTTAAAGGTGCGATGAGTGACGTTCCCTCATCATTTAAGGCATCGTACTTATACGGTGCAACTATTGATGATGGTAAATTATACATTCATAACACTAGCGAGGACGCGAACTCTATCGTGGCTAACCTTAATGACGGAAGCTTTGAGGTAGCAATACCGCCTTATCACAGCGGAGGTGACATATCAGACAGCGATTTCTTTGATAGTGAAAACGCAGTATACAAATTTAGCGGGGCTAATAATCGACCATACTGCGGGCATTCAGAACATTCAGGATATGGATACGCACTAGCTAATAAAAATGACCGTTCAGTGGTAAATATACCTGCCGCTGCGGGCTATCCGATGCTTGGTGATAGCAAGGTGGCTATAATGGATGTTGGCGTGCCTTATGGTAGCAACGCTGGCTCAAGTAAGAGCGAAGACAACTTCCTTGGTGTTAAGATATACAGCTATGAAGGTAAGGAGTTATCACGATACCCTATTGACGGCCTAGCTTGTTACGCTAATGACAGCGGATGCGACAAAGGCATATCTCAAACCGATATTAAGGCTTACCCTGTATCATTCGCCGCAGAGGGTAATGGTTTTAGAGTGGTAACATCTAGCAAGCCAAACGGTAAAGGTAAAATTAACACCTACCTATTAAACTAACCTAGTTAGATTTTGGTAATATTAAAGGGCGGCTTATGTCGCCCTTTTTACTGCCACCTTTAAATTCAGTGTACTTGATTTCTTTGAGTGCACCGCCTTCAGCTCGAAATGGGATCTTATATCGCTTCACTTGATTAAACGAAGTCGAGTCTTCCCTTCCTGGTTTATTCGTCATTTTCACTTCTTCCACTTTCAAAGCTCTCTTTTCGATACTCCTCAGTTTTTGGAATTGGTGCAAGGATGGTATTTCCAGACTCGATACTTTGAAGGGGGTTGTTGCAAAAAATTCAGTTTAACGCCAAGATCCCACAATCTTTTATATCATTTCGTAGCTAATGACCAATTCTGAATTTAAATGGAAACACTTCGCACCAGAAATTATTCTTTGGTGTTTACGTTGGTATGGCTCAACACCAATGAGTTACGCAAATCTCAGTGATATGCTCGCCGAGCGAGGCATATCGGTTAATCGTTCCACTATTTACCGTTGGTTTATTGAATATTCCCCTAAATTACGAAAAAAGTTACGTCGTAATTATCAATTCATTAAAACCGACTCATCCTGGCAACTTGATGAAACCTACGTCAAAGTTAAGGGGAAATGGCACTACCTTTACCGTGCCATTAATAAGCAAGGAGAGACTCTCGATTTTTATTTTTCCCACAAGCGCAATAAAGAAGCGGCCTACCAATTCCTTAAGCGTTGCTTAAGATATTACGACATAGACAATCAACCTAAAACGTTAAACACGGACAAACATTGCTCATACGCCAATGCTATTGCTAGACTGAAGAAGGAAGGACGACTACGAGAGGATGTCGAACAGCGGCAAGTTAAATGCCTCAATAATGGCATTGAGTCCGATCATGCCCCCATTAAGAAATTGATCGTGGCCGCCGGTGGTTTCAAACTGAGGAAGCGAGCTTGGTTAACCATTCAAGGATTTGAATCTTTACGAATGTTGAATAAGGGACAATTTGATTTCTGGTTACGTAATGATAAACGTAAAACTGTAGTACGGGAGAGATCCGCCTTCCTCAATCGCTTATTCAATGTTGAGGTCGTTTTTTAATAATAATGAGTCAATTGTAAGGCTTATTTATCCACTCAAATTATTTGCAACAGCCCCGTTTCAGGGGCTTATATGCGTGCATGACGATAGGATAAACGATTTATTGGCAGCAATGGAAGAGGTTGAGTCCTTTTGATTTGCGCCGTAGGCGCCTATTGTTCAATTTTTTAACAACCCCATTTATCTAGATTGAATATTTAGCTATTTAGATATACATGATGCGTACATTTCTGAAGCAAAAGAAGCGCTGCCAATCAATCCATCATAAAGTCTCACCGTCTTGAAAGAATCACTACTTTCAGGAGTGGAGCTCCAATAGAGCTTATATTTTGCGCCTGGCCAACCATAATTAGCAGTCATGTCACCTTTAGCGAAATATAATCCAGAAGTAAGTACATTATCATGCAATTCGGTTTGTAAAGTTCGTTGCCAATTTTCTTTCCCTGCAAAATTTATAGACGATAAATTCTGACACCACCGATCATATTGTCCATTTACACCAAAGCTATCTCCCCCTAGCTGATCAAACAATCCGTATTTACCATACGGACCATAAGTTCCGTCTTCATCATAAACATTAGCATAGGTTTTGTCATTACCACTATTCCCAACCTCCTTTGAATATCCAAAATAATTTAATAATTCAATACTTGGTGATGATGTAAACCAGTTTCCTTTGTTATCTTGTGCTATTTTTAAACATTTTGTAGCAGCGTTATTCCTATCATTATTATCAATTGCTGTAGCTATTAAATTCCCTACATCATGACCACAAACCAAAGATTTAATTACATTTATATTACCTTCATTGCTAGTTATTCCTTTTATATTTGCGATTATTTTAGTTGTTCCTATATTTTTAGGCGTTACATAACCCGAAGATAAGCTGCTTGCTACAATATTATCTAATACTTTCCATGTTACTATGTTTGTAATATCTGCTTCTGTACCATCATCATATTTTCCAGTAGCTAAATATTGTTGACCTAAATATATATCTACATCACTTGGGCTAACAACAATATCATATAGTTCAGCTTTTTTTTCTAATTCAGCCTCCCCATTTTCAAAAATATCTTCTGAATTACACCCCGTTAAAATAAATGAGGTAATAAAAGTAAACATTTTCAACTTTAAGTGTGATTTCATCAAAAACTCTCTTTATTTTTAGATATAACAATTTCAACTCGACGATTTTTTGAACGTCCTTCTTTTGTTTTATTGCTAGTAAAGGGCATTATCTCTCCTTTTCCTTTAATTGATATACGTTGTACATCAATACCATTTTTAATAAAAAAGTCAGCGCAGGATTGCGCTCGACGCACCGATAGTTTTTGATTATGGTATTCTGAACCACTTGAATCTGTATGACCGACGATTAATACTGTTGTTCTCAAATCTTCTTTAAGTATTGATAAAGGCTCTTCTAATAAACTCTTAGCATTATTTGTCAATGTATTATTATTTAAAGCGAATGTAACTTGAGAAGATTCTGGTTTTTCTACTATTGTTTTTTTATAAACAGGTATGGAAACTGGCTTTTTATTTGTTATTATCGGTACATAGTTTTTATTTTTAACAAAACTATAACTTATACCTACCACAAAAGAATGACTGTCAAACTTTCCTGTATTATAACTACCAATTTCATCAATATACTGATATCCAGTATTTATCGATATATTTTGTGAAAGTGAATAACTAATACCTAATTCGCTTAATGGGGATAATCCAGAAGCATCGGTATTATTTCCGGATAAGTTTTGTTTATCAATTGTCCAATATGAAAAACCTAACCTTCCATATATACTAGTATTATCTGAAATATACCAATCATAACGTAAAGCACTCTCAATTAATGAAATATCCAATTCAATTTCAGTTGCATTAGCTTTAATCTTTGACCAGTATTGATAACCAATATCCCACCGCCAATTTTTATCAAATGCGACACCTCCAGAAATACCAAATAATCCAGAGTCAGGTTTATCATAGTCATAATTATTATCATCACTCATCTGATAACCTCCTTTCGCACCTATAAAAGGGACCGGATATACGTTATTCTCATTCGAATAACCTGAAAATGATATTAATACTCCAATAATAGGGGCTATCCGTATACATATATTGTTGTTACACATTAAAAAATACCTATTCAATAAAATTGAATAGGTATTTTAACACTTTATTTCCAATTAATTTGTGATTATTGTAGAACATTTTAATCATTTCACTTCTAATTTAGTATGATGTATATATATACCAACCATGAGAATTATATGCATAAATTGTAGTGGTCAAGTAAAACTGGCCACCGATTTATATTCTAACCAATACTGTTGCTCTGCAAGGTTAGGTGGTAATCCATCATTGTGCTGATGAGGCCTAGTACTGCTGAAATAACCTATGATATATTTAGTTATTGAATGTTTTGCTTCAGCAAAACTTTTATATCCATTCTTAGGAACCCATTCACTTTTTAAACTTCTAAAAAACCTTTCCATTGGGCTATTATCCCAACAATTCCCACGACGACTCATGCTCTGAATTATTTGATATTGCCACAATTTCTGCCTGAATTTTAAGCCGGTATAGTGACAGCCTTGATCGCTATGGTACATAACATTTAATGGCTTTCCTCGTAACTCATAAGCCATTGAAAGCGCATTGCTTGTAAGGTTACTATCTGGGGTAAGTGATAATGACCAACCAATCGGTTTTCGTGAAAATAGGTCAATAACAACAGCCAAATAAGCCCATCTTGTACCTATCCAAATGTAAGTCACATCTCCGCACCAAATTTTATTTGGTTGTTTAACATCAAATTGTCGTTTCAATAAATTAGGAGCAATAATACTTTCATGGTTTGCTTTCTTATAGCTATGCTTCGGTATTTGCGTACTTACTAAGTTGAGTAATTTCATTAACTTAGTTGCACGGTAGCGACTAAGTGGTATCCCTCTCTGGGATACCATTTTAGCTATACTTCTCGCCCCTGCAGAACCATTACTACAACGATATACCTCTTTAATTTCTGAGCATAAGTCTAAGAATTCACGGTCTATATTTCTTGGTTTTGCCTTCCAATACTTATAGCTACTCCGATGTATACCAAAAGTTTCACAAAGAATACTTATGCTGTGGCTCTGTCTGAGTTTATCTATTAATGCGAATTGTTCAGTGAGTCTGACATCAACAGAGCCGTAGCCTTTTTTAGTATTTCATTATGCTCCTCAAGACGAGCAAGTTTTTTCTTTAACTCACGAATTTCTATTTGCTCGGGAGTTATAGGTGATGCCGTTGGCATCACTCCGCTTAATTCACTTTTTAGCTGTTGAACCCAATTAGTCATCACTGATTTACTTACGTTCATAGCTTGAGAAGCTTCAGTAACTAACTGAGCTGCTTCTAACTTGTATGACGCGCTATAGTTCTTTCTTGGACGTCTTGTCATTATGTACACCTATTTAATTCTGAAATGATTATATCATTTCTAACTAGGTGGCCAAATTCACTATGCCACTACAAACAACATCCCAAAACGTTAAACACAGATAAACATTCTTCATACGCGAGATTAAAGGAAGAGGGACGACTACGAGAGGATGTCGAGCAGCGGCAAGTTAAATGCCTCAATAATGGCATTGAGTCCGATCATGCCCCCATTAAGAAATTGATCGTGGCCGCCGGTGGTTTCAAACTGAGGAAGCGAGCTTGGTCAACCATTCAAGGATTTGAATTTTTGCGAATGTTGAATAAGGGACAGTTTGATTTCTGGTTACGTAATGATAAACGTGAAACCGTAGTACGGGAGAGATCCGCCTTCCTTAATCGTTTATTCAATGTTGAGGTCGTTTTTCAATAATAATGAGTCAATTGTAGGACTTATTTATCAACTCAGATTATTTGCAACAACCTCGGTATCCCTTACTGCCATATGACAATGGAGTTATGACTAGTTCTAGCTACATTTGAATTAAAACGTGATCACGAGCTAAAAGAAAGGTCGCCAATTTAGGCGACCTTTTCAATTCCTATAACGTTTGTTGAATTAAACAAATGTTATTATTTTCCTGAAGATTTACTCGGTTTTAAACCAGAGCTGTTTCCCGGAGTATCTTTATTGTCACGTCGACGTTGGTCAAGTTTACCTGTTGATTTAGCAATTGGTTTTGGACCAGGCTTAAGACTCATAATAATTATCCTTAAATTTTAGTATCTAAGAGGGAAATCCTCTATTAAAGATATATGGATAAAGCACTGTGTATTCAACCATCATGTGAAAATAAACATACCAATAAAGAGTTATGCTTGATTTTCGTTATTTATAACTAATCAAGCGTTCTTGAAACCAAGGTCTAGTTTAAACCCACATGCTTGAGCATAATTAATTAAAGTTTTAAGACTAGGGTTTGAGCGTCCTGATTCTAATCGAGAAATATTTGGAGCTTTTGTGCCCATTATCTTAGCGATTTCATTTTGAGTTAGCCCTGATTTCTCTCTCATTGTTATCAAAGAGCTGATCAAATCAAACTCAGAATCTAAATCATCATAAGCTTTCTTTACTTCTAGGTTTTGAAAGGCACTCTTTTTTAATGCGGATAAACTCATAGCTTCACCTCTTTTATTCTATCTCTGGCCAGATCTATTTCTTTTTTTGGTGTCTTATTCGACTTTTTCACGAAAGCTCTTAATACGTAAACATGTTGTCCTTTTAAATAACAAAACAGTCCTCTACCTATGCCTTCTTTAGTCTTCGCTCTTATTTCAAAAAGACCGTCACCCATTGACTCTGTATGTGGAGAGCCAAGATTTGCTCCATGTAACTCAATTAATTCGAGTAATTTAATCATACGAGCTTGAATTTTAGGTGGCATTGATAATATGTCGTCCTCAACCCCTGAGTAAAATTCAATTTTCCAAGCCATTCTATAATTACCGATATATATCATATATGATAGCTTACTTTACCACCATTCACCTTATAAAATCAAAAGGAAGGTGAATAATAGATGTGAACAAACTTAAAAGCAGATCTATCAAGTGTTTTTTAGAATGACACTCCGTTTGGGGTGTGACATTAGAGTACAGATAAAAGTCACTGCCTGTATTTTGTCTTCTTTATCTCTTTGTCATAACCTTTTTGTCATGTAGTATTAGATCATTACTTAAATGACATGTTGACTCCGTATATGTACATATTTGGCTATTTAAGAGCATCAACTAAAGAGCAAGATGCAAAAAGAGCGCAAGACAGCTTAAAGTCATTTATTGAAGAAAAAGGTGCTCGAATAGCTGGATGGTACATTGAAAATGTTTCTGGCGCCTCACTGCAAAGACCTGAATTAATGCGATTACTTCAAGATGCAGAAAAAGGCGATGCGATCTTGATAGAGCAAGTTGATAGACTTTCACGTCTTAATGATGACGATTGGGAGACACTTAAAGAATTAATAAATAAAAAACAATTAAAAGTGATTAGTTTGGATTTACCAACCAGTCATGCTGTATTAATGAAGCACCAGAGTGATGATTTTACATCTGCTATGTTTAGAGCCATCAATAACATGATGTTAGATATGCTTGCTGCCATAGCTAGAAAAGATTATCAGGACAGAAGAAGACGCCAGGCTCAAGGGATTGACAAAGCCCAAGAGGAAGGAAAATTTAAAGGACGACGACCGGATTTAGATATGCATGAGAAGATAATTCAGCTTCGTGTCCATAATGAATTGAGTATTAATTCTACCGCTAAGCTAGTCGGTGTTTCTGCAAGAACGGTGATTAGAATTGTTAAGCAATATAAAGAGAAAATGGGTCCAATTTAGTTTAATACATTGGGTGTGGAAATTAGTAAAGGAATAATAATGCCAGCGTTTAAAGTTAAATACCTTAACTCTAAAAAAGAGTTATTACATTGTGAAAGTATTTTCATGAAAAATATTGGAGCGGCTAAACGTTCTTCATCGTCAA
Source organism: Aliivibrio sp. SR45-2 (assembly GCF_963890165.1). NCBI lineage: Bacteria > Pseudomonadati > Pseudomonadota > Gammaproteobacteria > Vibrionales > Vibrionaceae > Aliivibrio > Aliivibrio sp. SR45-2. The sequence goes on from NZ_CAWPRC010000022.1 coordinate 51,372, forward strand.
TGGCGCCAATGAATACGGAAAGCATTGAGATTTATGATGTAGGTGAGAAATGGTTAGCAACAAAAGAGTTGGGGAAATGGAAATCGATAGAATAAGCTCACTTATTTTTATTGGACCCTGTAAATAATTTTATTTGTTTCTTCTAACTCGTAAGTGCCCCATTGTTTGATGGTGAGTTGTTGCAAAATATTCGTCAACATTAACTAAGTACGAATTCTGTCTAGTTGACTAGACTAAAAATAAATTCAATTGTTCGAGTTATATAAAAAAGTTCTCCTTATCTATTGAACGGTAATTTATTCTATAGTGGTCTTTAAATCAATCCCTATAGTCAGGGTTAATTACTGCCCAGAAAGGTGTACCTTTTTGTACTCTCCTAATCTCCCACTAAACCTGTTCAAAAAGTCTTATTGATAATTAATGTACATGACCATAAAGTAACACATATCTTTTTGAACACAATTAGGCCAAATTATGCTCCTTGGTTACGCACGAGTCAGCTCAAAAGAACAATCTCTCGATATTCAGATAAAACAGCTTCAAGAATTAGGCTGTGACAAAATCTTCCAAGAAAACGCGAGTGGTAATGATTCAGAGCGAACCCAATTAAATGCGATGATCGATTTTTCTCGTGATGGTGATGTAATCCATATAATGAAAGTAGATCGACTTGCCCGTAATACTATTGATGCATTGAAAATTGCTGATCAGTTAGCAACTAAAGGCGCGGGTTTGGTTTTTCATGATTTGGGTAACCTCGATATAAATTCAGATGTCGGTCGTATTATTTATACTACCATTTCAGCCTTCGCCGAATTGGAAAGAAAACGTATCCTAGGGCGTTGTAATGAGGGCAGGGAGCAGGCAAAAGAAGAAGGTAGACACCTCGGCCGTTTTCCTAATAAGACGCTTCATAATCGAATTAAAGAGCTTGCGAGTGAAGGGGTGAATAAAAACGCGATCAGTAAAGAATTAGGATGTAGTCGAACGACGGTTTATAGTGTGTTGAAGGAATAACAACCTAATACTTAAGGAAAAGTAGTGAGCAGAAAGAAATTTATAGGTTTTATTATATTAGTTTATTCAACCCCTGGATTTGCTCACTTACATTCGTGGAGTAATTCCTATACGCCCACATTACAACTCTATGAGCATTACACAAAAAACGATTATTCTACTTTTTCTATTGGGTGTGGAAAAACCCAAGAGTATACGTTTTTAACGTTGAAAATTGCGAGCCAAAAGCTCACAAAAACAAAGGGCGTTTTAGATTTTAATATATCCATAGATGGTTCTGATAGTTACGAACTTAAAGCCGGATTTCATCCTGATAATTCAACAATCATGGTAACGAGGCCCGCGCAAACGCTGATACAAGAAATCAAAAAAGGCCACATTGCAGATATTGAAGTGTATTCAAAAAATAAATTAGTATTCAAGAGCATCTATTCGTTATCGGGGTCTACAGACGCACTTAAAAAGATTTATGAGAAATGTGCCTTGCCATTTAAAATTCTTTAAATGACTTCTTAAAAAGATGTGTAAAATTACAACGCCTTCCGAATAACTCCATATTGGGGTTGTTTCAAATAATCTGAGTTGATAAATAAGCCCTACAATTGACTCATCATGAGTTCAGTAGTCCAACACATTGTAGTTTCTAGATGGTTGTTTTTTCATGATATTTTAAAAACAACCCCCATTGTCCCCAGTTTAATTATTTACCGATCCAGCTTTCACTTTATCAGATACATACTTGATAATGTCATCGTAAAGTTCAGATGGTAAACGGCTTAACTCAATTTTTAAACCACGATTATCACTGCTTTTTAGTACTTTAGCGTAGGTGTTTTTATCATCAAAGTCGGCTAATGTTGTCGTATCCCAAGTTACTTTATCTGTCGACTTTTTAAGTTTGGTTTCAATGATATTCAAGATGGCTTTTTGCTTATCTTCAACGCTAGCCTCTTCTTCAACTTCATTGAGTTTCAGTGATAAAATGAACTTGGTAACGCTTGTCTTTTCTTTAGATAATTGTTTTTCAATCTTTGCCAATTTTGCATAGTAGCCATTTGGGATACCTTCACAATCTGGAAATACCGAAATTAACGCGTGGTCGATAGAGGCGGCAACGTAACGTTTTCGACAAGTCTCACGACCTAATGATAGATATTCAGCCAGTTCATCAATCTTAATGAAACCGCCCTCTTTCATTAGCACTTCGTAATCAGCTCCAAGCTCACGATAAGATAAGCGCTTTACCGATTGAGTCGTTTGGATAAATGCGATTAAATCCGCGTCATCGATACTCTCTTCAATCACCCATAGTGGTAATTCTTTTTGTGCATGAAGACAGCTAAAACGGCGGCGAGAACTATCAAGTAATTCATAAATGCCCTGGTCGTTTTTGGTAGCAACACCTTCTGTATGAACACCCTCTTGTTCAATGCTAATTAAAATATCTCGCACTGAAGCTAGTGTTAGCGAATCTTGTCGTCTTGGATTTAATTTATGAATCGCGGTTTTGTTGTTTAACTCATTTGCCGGTACCACAATACGTATAGCGTTAACGGTCTTGCCACTAGCAAAGGTGAAGGTTTTTTTTACGCCTTCGTTTTTTGGTAATTTGCCAAGTTTATTCCCTTGATTAAAGCTTGTGCGTTTATCTTGAGGTCTTTGCATCTTACAGTCCTTTGGTTGCCAGTTGTTTAATTTCAGTGATGAACTGGTGGTATACAGCATTTACTGAAGTCATTGCTAAATCGAATTGTTTGCCGCTGCAGACTTGTTCAGATTTTCTGATATCCAAAACCGTTCTATTGCTTTCTGCTGCTGCAACAAAAGCTTCTGAATGTCGAATAGAAGTCGATAATAAATGCCCTTGCGCGGCACGTAATAATTTATCGAATACCTTCACTTCATGAGCGCTCTTTTCATCAAAATTTACGGGTAATAATTTTGCCCATTTAAGGTTTTCACCTTTTGATGGTAATTCTCTAAAAGTACTTGGCATTGTGGCCATGTAATTACTGGTTGAAGCAAAATCAAACTCGCGTGGCGTCACAGGAATAAGTACAGCATCAGCCGTTTCGTTTACCGCCCATAAAATAGGTGAGTTCTGTGGCGGTGTATCGATGAAAATTAGATCATATTCATCTTTTAATACCGATAGAATTTTTTCACGAAGGAGCTTTAATAATTCTTGTTGCCCTTCTGCATCTTGTCCCCAATAAGCATCAACAAAACGCTCGTCCGATGGAAAAGCAGGGATGACATCAAGGTTTGGTAGGTGGGTTTTAAATGGGATGGCTTTGACCAATTCAGCGTAATCGTAACCAGAGTCTAAATATTGCGAGAAATACCCTTCAGGTTCTAACTCTGATAACGCGACATCAACAGCAGTCATATATACAGAGTCTTCATCTGCTTGATGAATTAGATTTTGTCCCGTCGAACCTTGTGGATCTAAATCGATAATTAAGCATCGTGCATTTAGGTTTAAATCTAACGCTGCCGCAGTCGCTAAAGTTACCGTCGTTGTTGATTTACCAGTACCGCCTTTATGGTTTTCGACCACAATAGTTGTTGGTTTAAAGCGTTGTGAATATTTTGGGTATTCCATGAAGTTCATGAAATTGGCAACATCAAAACGGTTGTATAAATGGGTTCGGCCTTGAATGATTGGTTGCCCAATAATACTTTGCTCAATTGCTTCATCGATACGAGTATTGAATGTTACGCGAGATAGGCCAAACAGTTCTTGAAGCTCTTTCTTTTTTAAACAGTGGTTGTAGATAAGACGATCAACACTGTCTTTAATCTCAGTGTCGGTGACTTTAATTTGCATTCGCTCTTTTATCACCGCTTTTAAATCAGATTGCTCTTGTTGCATTCGCTCTGAAACAAGATCTAAAGAATCAAGAATTGTGCTCATTCTATTGCCTCGGTATTCATGAAAAAACTATGAATACATAATAAAGCACTAGAGAGTTAATTTAAACCATTAAAGAGTGCTTTTTTCAATTAATGGTTTAAAAATCCTATTTTAACGCCTGATTTTTGGGGACAATGGGGGTTGTTTTGGAAAATCCCTTTAAAAGAGCAAGTAAAAATATGCCCTATCAAAAAGCTAGTCGTTGCCTCGGGTGGTTTCAAATACGAAAACGGGCTTGGTCAACCATTCAAGGATTTTAATGTTTACGAATGCTGAATAAGGGACGATTCGATTTTTGGTTGAGCAATGATAAACGTAAACGACAGCGCGGGAGAGAGCCTCCTTTCTCAATAGCTTACTCAATATTGAAGTTGTTTTTCAATAATAATGAGTCTGTTGTAAGAGTTATTTACAAGCTCAAATTATTTGCAACAGCCCCTCAGTCTGAGTTAAACCACAATCAAACCAAAAAATAGCTAATATCGAACATCAAATTAGAGCTAAAAATAGCCGAAAAAAAATGGAGGTTCAAATTATCTCATTGGCTAACTTTGATACGAAAGGTATGTAACTCGTATTTTAATAACAGTTCTTACTCGTAGTGAACTTAATGAATAGAAAACTGAGTAAACCTCACAGATTACTTCCTGCAATTCAAGCTCAAATAGCTTAAAATAAAAACATAAAATTATAAGGAAGAATTATGAAAAACAAATGGTTAGGATTGGCTTGTTTACTGCCATTATTAAGCGGCTGCAACGATGCCAACTCCTCTATCAGCGCATCAAGTGAAACGGTATCAAAACAACAGATTGATACCGTCATTACCAACATCAAAAAATTGTACCCTGATGCATCAAATGAATTGAAACAACATACATTAAATACTGCAATTCGTGCTATTGAAAATTTAGTCTTTGTAAAAGGCGGAAGTTTTGAAATGGGGGATTTTAGAGCTCCTTGTGAAATTCCAAGTGGGACAATCAATCGAATAGATTGGGAACCAGATTCACAATGTTTTGCTTCCCCATCAAGCACAACCACAGGTGCTAATAATATACACAAAGTAACGCTTGATTCTTACTCTATGTCTACCTATGAAACCAGTTTTATGGATATGGAGTGGATGCGCCAAATTAACGGGTTACCTGTCGCTGCTGATAAAATGGATGGGTATCATATTATTAAAGGCGAAGTTATCGAAAGAGACTCTAAAGAATATAAATACCTATTAACACGCAGAACTAATCGTGCAACAAGAACAATTAATTGGCAGCAAGCAAAAGGTTACTGCCAATGGTTAGGTAACCTCACAGCGCTGCCTTTTGACTTACCAACCGAAGCGCAATGGGAATATGCAGCCCGCAGTCGCGGTAAAAAACTTTACTATGCAACTAACAATGGTTATCGACAACTTCTTGGTTCTGGTTATAACAACCCTTCAACAGGCTATCGTGTTAATTATACCGATGAAGAAGCCAATTCCAGCACAGAAATAGAAGCTTATATTGGGCGCTGGTCAGCCAACCCATTAGGAGTATATGGTATGAGTAATAATATCAGTGAGTGGGTTAATGATTGGTATTCACCAACCTATTACCAAGAATCACCAGAGCACAATCCACTAGGGCCAAAAACAGGGAAAGAAAAAATAATGCGAGATGCGGGAGGAGCCACAATGACTTTTGCCAGAATCCCGAACAATATTGAAGAAGATAGATATTACCCAAGTAATAGTTTTCGCTGCTCTCTTCAACAAGAAACGCCAGCTACCTCTCGTAATTAACCTTTAACATTTATCGCCCCTAACTTTAGGGGCGTATCTTTATTAAGTTACCGCTTTCTTTCCACTACCTAACAATCATCAACTTAGTTCAGCTTTTGGAGTAAATGGCATGGACATTAACTCTGACTGTTTTTTCGCTTTTGCTAAACGATAAACCCAACCATTGAACTCTCTTTGCTGCTCTCCATCTAACACCGTATTAATACGTTTTAAATTAGCAAATAACTTTTCGTAGCCTGCTTCTCTCGTACCAAAATCGTTCATGCGAGATAAAATTTCTTCAAACTTACGCCAACTGTAAGTGGTTTTTTTTAATAAGTAACAAATAGCGCTTTCTTGAGCTTCTTCACTTCGCAAGAAAAAGTCTTCCACTAAGGTGTTGAGCATCATACCAACCACTTCAGGCAACAATTGGTCCGAGGGAATACCACTAAACACTGCTTCATTCATGATACGCTGAGAGAGTATGTCAGCTTCTTTTTGACGTTGAAGTGTTGCATCTCTCTCATTCCATACAAAGTTGATAGCTTCTTGACCTAACATAACACCTTGCTTTAATGCTTCAACAGGGTCTTTAACAATATCAGAAGCAAAGGTTAAATAACTGGCCTTAATTAAATAGTTGTAAGCCTCTTCATCTATATTTTCAAGTAATCGATACCCTACCCATTGAAGTCCTTGAAGGATCACTTTCGCCAGCTCCCACAACTGCTCTAAGTTAATCAAAGAAGCAAAGCTGCCACTCCCTCCAGGACCACATACCAAACGTCCTGAGCACGCAAAGTAAAAAGCCCCTTCCCTAAAAGCTAATTGAAAATCGACACCAGCACCAAGACCACCAGCGATGTTTCCTTCTCCTGAAATTTCAGCTAATTTTTGAAAATCAATGTGAGTGCTCTCTTTCACATTCGGTGGGGCTTGCCATTCCGCACTGCCGGTAACTTTACCGCCGACCTGCATTCCTGCAAAACCACCCACTTTAAGACCTACCTGACCGCTACTATTTGAGGTCGCTATAGCAACATTAGGGCTGTACATGGCACCAATACTGCCATCCCCTTGAGGTATTTTTCCAGCTGAAGCACCAGCACTCACCATTCCGCCAGCAAAGGCACTTAATTGCATTTCACCTTTGAGCCTAAAACACCCAAAAGCATAGGTGGCGGTTTTTTTATTTGCATCGGTATACGTTAACTTAGCTGCGTAGCCCCCTTTATAAGGTAAGAAGCCTTCTATTTTTACCGAAGCCTCTGCAAGAGAAACCGACGCATCTCCACCAATAGCAATCCCAGTTTTATCGATGGTCGCTGCGGCATTCGCCCCCCAGCGAAGTAATTGTGCTTCATAACTCACGGCTATTTTGGTGTTATCCCCTTCTCCCCATAAGTTATATTCCTTCTTGGATTCAAGCCAATTCCATCCTTTTGCATCCCATTTCGCGATCTGATTTTTTAATGGACCCTCTTTTATATTACTTCTTATATCAGCACTAATGTCTTTTACGACGGCTTTCATGACGCCTTTTTTATTATTATCAATGAACGCTTGTCTGGTATTGGTTCTATCTGGTAGCTGACGCCAGTGCTCTCGTTCTCGGTCAAAAAAATCAGCACGAATATAAATATATTTATTCTCAAGCACCGAAAAAACTTCAATTGAATGACGCTTTAACTTATTTTTTCCTTTTATATTTGCATGATTGACTGACTGATTATTTGGTTTTATTGGTGATGGTTTACTTTGCGCTTTCTCTGCACTTTTTTGTACGATGATCAGTTGTTGCTGACGTAATAAACCTAGGTCGGTATCAATACGCACAAGCGCTTCTGATCTTAATGCACCAACAGAAACGTTATCGACATAAAAACCATTCTCATCGTAATTAGTCACAAACGCCTTTGCCTTTTTAAGCTCGGAAATTTGTGTTTCTATAAATTCCGCATTTTCATTGTTTTTCTCGTTTGTTTGTCTTCTTGCTTCATTTCTTTGACTTTGCCTATCAAGACTTGACTCAGATAAGTGGATAGCTCCTGCATAACTCGCCGCCTCTAACCACGCTTGTCTTTTTTTTGCATGTAATGCCACTTGCTCTTTTGTTGCACTTTCTTCATTAGGTGTTGCATTAAGAAGTTCGACATAACCTTTAATCAGCTTATCCGTCTCCTTAACTTCTTCTTTTACAAATTGATGCGCCTTCTCTCCCACACAGTAAAAATCCGTTTTATGCTCGCCTGTCACAAATAAGATGTCATGCACCTCCTTTGGTTGACACACTGGTGGAGACATCAATGTACAGGTATCTGATACAGGACGAGGGTGCACGGGCTCAATAATATACCCCTGTTTTACCACCTCATCGTTCAGCACTTCAGGAAGGCGAACGCTATCACCCACATGAATTAAATCAGGATTGGGCTGATATTGTGGGTTTAACTCAAGCAGGGTGGTAAAAGCAACGTCATTATTAATCGCAATGTTAAGCAACGTATCGCCACGTTGAACAATATAAGATGGACTCATGGTGTGATTACTCCTTTACCACTGAGTTGAAATGGATGTCATCGACGCAAGATGCAGCTCGGTCATACTCCATTGATAATCGGAAAACGGGGCCGCAATAGGTGCCAATACAGAAACACTTAACCACCTCTTGTTAAACCACGTTATTTTATTGATAGGAGAAAAATAATCACGACGCTCTTCATCTGAGAGGGAGGCGACTAGTGGCAATAATCCTCTCGGATCGTAATATCGAAGAAAGAGATCACCAACGCCTTTTTTAACGACTAACGCATTACGTAGGGAGTACATCAACTCACTGCGACTTGTTGTACTTGCCGTATGAAATAATGCACCGCAATGGGTGGTACTCATTTTTTTTATACAGATATTCAACAAGACTTGAGCGCTCGTTATGTTAATAACAACGGGCCCATTTTTTATCGCACTAAATGGGGTTGCATTAAATAAATTAACGATTTCTAGCTCATGGGTATGAGGGCTTAATTCGACGTTCCACTCAGGCCATAATTCGGGTTCAATAACCGCATAAAGGATCTCTTCCTCCCCAAAGACAGGGACTTCAATGCCATTAACTCGCCATTGTTTGTTTAACTGTGCAGTTTGCATATATCCCCCTGACCGCATTGACATAGCTCTTTAATAATTGAGCCTTCTTGAACCATTTCACTGTACACCGAAGAATTCATCACAGGCTTGGTTGATGCCAATGGCGACATTGAAAAAGTACGAGGAGGGTTAACGCTCACACTGCTACTTTGACTGGCCGCCGCGCCAGGGTTAATCGCAACACTCCCCCCAACTAAGGCGACCGAGCCTGAGCCATCAATCGTAATATTTGAGCCATACAAAGTGATGGTGCCGTTATTTTTTAAAATGAAACCGGAACTGCCTACTGTCGCGTTAATTTCATCCGCACTAATAATCGTATACTCACCATCGGATTTCATGGAGGCATTGCTTCCGACCTCTACTGTTAAGAGTTTGCCAACAGTTAACGTATCGTCAGCGCTAATGTCACTGCTTCTTGCCCCCATAGTGATCGTGCTTTTATCACCAGAAATCGTCAGTTCATCATTTTTTCCCACCGTACTATTACGATCCCCATGAACCTCTAACGTTTGTTTAGCAACAACGTTCTTTTCCATATTAGCGTTGTAGCTGACCTTGACATCTTGCTCAATCGTTTCCGTGAACGTTTGCTTAGTGATTGAAATTTTATTACCTTCAATGGTTTCTTTTCTGTCTTGCTTGATGGTATTTTCTTGATTACGTCCAACGGTTAGCGCTTCATCATTCCCTATGGTTCTGAATCGGTTATTAAGAACCTTGGATCTCATGTCTTTTTGAGCATGAAAATAAACTTGCTCTTGATTGGCTTCGTCTTCAAACGACATTTCATTGTAGCCCTCACCCTTGTGAGTTTGGGTACGAAACACCGTTTTAGTTTTGTTCTCAGGTAATGGGTAGGGCGGGGTATTCACTCCGTTATATACCGTACCAGTTACTAATGGTCTATCAGGATCCCCATCTAAAAAGGTCACGACCACTTCGTGTCCTATTCTCGGTAAATAGACCGCGCCCCAAGTAGGCCCCGCCATTGATTGACACACACGAAGCCAACACCCTGCATACTCATCATTATTTCCATAACGATCCCAATGAAACTGCACTTTAATGCGTCCGAGTTTATCGGTGTAAATCTCTTCCCCTGCCGGCCCGACAACGACAGCCGTTTGAGGTCCGTCAACCACAGGAGCGGAGAGTGTAGGGGAGCGGAACTCAACGTCTCGTGGCAAACAAATAAACTGGTTCTGATAAGTGGTCGGTAGACCGCTGGACTCTTCTTCATGCACTTGTGGGTTATGACCAGAGTGGCTTACTGACAGTAACGTATAATCTCTATTTATGGCTTTTCTTGGATGTCTTATCAACTCGAAGCTATAGCCTGCCGTTAAGCGCATAATGCTGCTTTCCGCTTCTATTTGATGGCTTTCAAGATGATTATCCGCTAAAAGAGAAACCGCTTGTAACTGACCTTGAGAGGCTTCAGCGTAACGACCTGGGGAATCAAAAAACGCCAAATCAGTATCTCGATCCCTTTGTTGCTCCACTTGCAGAGGAATACGGGGTTGCTCGTAGTTATAATCGGTTTGAGTCACGTGACCGGTACGAACCCGATGATAAGTGCTTAACTCAAAGACGTGCTCCCTATCTGCATTTCCGCCCCCCCTCAGATTGATACACGAATGGTCCCATATAAGAAGCATTTTCTGGTGAGCTGATAATTTCTGGTATTGCATCATTTTTATCGACAATCACTAGCGTATGATTACTTTCACTATGCTCAAAGTAATACCATAATCCCTGCTCAGCCAATAAACGTTGAACAAAATGGCTGTCCGTTTCACGATACTGAAGCACGTATTCTTGAGGAGGGTAGGCGGCAGAAAGCTCAAAACGATAATCGGTCACAGCCCCGCCATCAAGCACCTCAGTGACAATATCAATTACAGATTTATCTTGAAATATCCGACAATCTTGACGCTGAGTTAGAAACCATAATTGAGGGGAGAGGGTGATTTGATAACGGGAAAATCGACGACCAACCCCTAAGTAACGCACCTCATTCACAACACCATGAAATTGACGACTATTCCCCATCCCCTGACCCATCAGAGTCAATAAAGCAGGTTTTCGACTTAATCCATCAAACGCGATATCCGCATCAAGTGAAAGTAATGACAAAGTGACGCGAAAAGGGCGAGACAACTCTTCAACCACATGAAAACTCTCGACACGAAACTCATGGGCTGTGCCAAACACCGTAAACGTAAATTCTATCTCTTTACTCATGTCTTTTACCTGATACTAATACGACAAAAGGGCCAACAGGGCCCTCATTTAAAATTATGTCTTCGCGTCATTACGCTTCGCGAGGTTTACGCCAATCGTCATCGCCAGCCGTACCACACGTTTCGTGCGTTACTTCAATGGCACGATAAGTAAACTTCAGAACTTCTTCTGTTACGCGATCTGAGGTTGCGGCGTCTTGGCAATGAGCCATGCGAGTTTGCACATCAACCAATAATGCATCGATAAGTTTAATGGTGTAGTAATGCTCTTGCTTACCAGACGTGGAAGTACGGTAGAAATTGATGCTACATTCCGGTAATTTCTCACCAGACACTAACGCATTAAATAACAATGGAGAGCATCGATCTTGTTGCTTAGTCACGATCACCGGACGGTGGACACGTTGGCCAGTAGGTTGGCCACTTTGTGGATCACGTGGAACGGTTAATACATGATCAAGCTCTTGAACTAAAAATTGATCGATGTGTGCTTCCTGCCAGGTATTACCGACAGAATCTGCTGAATAGGCATCTTTGGTGATATCGCCCTGAACTTCGCCTTTTATTGACATATACGCAGGAGTTGGCATCGTTGTATTCCTTATTTTGCATTCTATTTAGGAGCGTGTGTTACACGAGTTAACCTAGATAGAGCAATTAGAATGCCAACATTAAAATACCTATATATCAATAGGTTAAATAAATTCAATTTTTATCTTTTTATTTATCGACCAATAAATTGGATCAATAACCAAGAAGTTGTTCTGGTTAACTAACCAAAAGTATGACAAAAAACCTCCGATTTTTATTACTCAGGGACTCGTTTTAGTATCACTTGAGAATACTTATTTTCGTCAATAATGCCTCGTTCCGCACAAAATAACGTCCCCATCTCATTAATCGCTTGCACCAAAAAAGCGGCACTCAGACTATCAATATAAAAAGACAACGGGGCAATAAAGCGGTTATGTTCATCAAAAGAGGTACTCAATGCCTTTTGGTTCGTGTAAATGACTTTACTCTCACGATAAAGATCTTGCTCATCAAGCATCGACTCAAACCCGTGATCTTCATACAAATGATAAACCAACAAATTCAGAATATCCGCGTCCGTTTGCTTGGCGTTATAATCCAGGTTCAATTGATGTAACTCATTCAATCTCGCCTCCGCATTTCCGCCTTTTTTGGCAACGAAGACTAAGAGCTTGATGTCTTTTTTTATCAATACGTTCCGGGGTAGTACTATTTGTTGCTTAAAGAATTTAAGCAACAACTCATTGCGTTTTGTTTTAGGCATAAAACGAGAAGAAGAGGCAATGTAACTGTAAAGGTGAAGCAATGCGTCGGTCGTAAACTCATTAAATACTCGGTGATAATGTATATTGTGCATTATTTCCTCCTATTTTCCCGGGGATGAAGAAGGGCTAGTCTCCACTTTCTGCAGTACAATCGTCGCACATCCCTCAGTTGTCGAGCTTGAGGCCAGCTCAGCGACAAACATTCCTCCATGACCATTAATTAATTCAACCAGCCGCTCAGGCTCATCCATAATGATAAATAGAGGTAATGGGGTAATTAAAAGATTGTCGTCATTAAAGCAAGTATTGATCTCCTCACTGCTGGTATAGAGGATCCCTTTTTCTCGGTGACTTTCGGGCTCATCCAGCGAAGAGGTAAAACCGTGTTTTTCATGAAGGTAAGTCAATAAAATAAACAAATGATCTGCGTCAGTAAATTTATCGCCATACAGGTTGTTTACTTTATGTAACGCCCACAATTTAGTTTCGATGTTATTGCCTTTTCGGGCGCTTACCATCAACGTTTTAATGTCTTTTTTAATGATAGTGTTACAAGGTAACTTCATGTGTGTTTTAAAAAATCGGATGAACATGTCATTGCGTTTTTTAACTGGAACAAACTGTGAGGTTCTCTCGATATAACTGTATAAATGAAGCAGAGCCAAGGTCGTAAAATGAGTCAAGGTTTGGTGATAGTTAAGTTTACTCATGGATCTCGCTACTAAAAAAAGGGCGTTGATTTCGTTAGGACAACGTCCTAAAGAAAATCAGTATTGAGGACATATTTTATCAGAAAATCAGAAAGATATACGGTATTCCCCTTCAATTTTATGGACTCCGTCTCACCGCGATAATTAAATTGATAAGAGCAAAGGCACACTATGTATATAACCACTCCTCGGCCTCATTAAACATCTGCTCAACAATTTCATTAGCGGCTTTTTTATCGTCTTTAGGTGCGTAGATATCAAGGTGATTATTGGCGCCTTTTCTAATTCGAATACGCGCATCGGGGTAAGACTCCCAGACTCGACGTTCCATTTCTTGTTGAATAAGCGAAATACCTTCTTTCGGGAGTTGAGCTGTGGTGATCATCATTTCAATTCGCATAATACTGCTGCCTTTTACTGTGTGTACATACAGTGTATATCATTATTTAAGGATCAACTAAACAAAGTGAGTATTACTGAAATGGATTAGAAAAACCGAAACGAATAAGAATAGGAGTTAAGTTAAAAGTGTTCTGATCTCCTTTCATAATTAACGTACCTAATGATATCTATATATTAGTTTCACTTGGAGAAACCGCTTTTAGTTTAGAGCTTTGTAAAATAAGCTCGATTTTCTGTGATTTGCCGAGTGCAACGAGCCCAATCACAAAAAATGAGTACCACTTCTATCATGATGATCTGTTTAACGTGTTAAAACTGTTTTTAAATACAAAGCGCTGGTTTAAAGAGAGCTGAAAGGGTCATGACTGGGTGATGGAATGAGTTAACAGTTTAGGGCGATTTATTACCACAAGATTGATTGTGAGCGCATAGAGAAAGAAATAACACCTAATTAACAGCAACCTCTGCTTCTTTCCTGCCAAGATGCTCTTAAGTGCGTTGATTTTTCAGGGTGCATTGGATTTTCCTGTCGTATGACGAAAGAAATGTTCAGCGCAGCCAGTGATATAGATGAACCTATTTATAACGATGGTTTGAACTGGCTGGGGGCCCGTTCATTTTTTATCGATGGCGTTAGTGAGAGAGATAAGGGTGATAAAAATGAATGGGAGGTACTTATGCTCTTATTCTTTTGTTAAATATTTATTTACTTATTTATTTAAATACAAAGTACTAATACGTGAGTACTCATAACCGCAGTCGCTTATTGTTTCCAATTCTAGGGCTTTTTTTTAAGGTGACTTTCTTGCACTACCTTAGTTGTGGATAAAGAAATAGAGAGGACATTGATAAGAAAGGACCTGATAATGGAGGCGTTAAGTCTTGATTGCCCTGGTATTTCGATATAAAAGGGGAGTAAAAGACGTATTCAATAGGCTCAGACGTGCGAATACCTCCGCTTGCGCGGATACGTTTATCACATCAATGGGGAGAAAGGTGAGGCTGATACGCTTCAAAGACGGTTTTAACGCTCTGAGCAAAGCCATTGAGCTTCTCAGCGTTAAAGACTTCTTGTACACCAGAGGCGATTTCTCGGAACGACATCCAAGAAAAACGTAATCCTTTTTGCTCTTGGCGTTTTCGAGACGCAATAATCAACGCACAAATATTACTGTAACGAACGACTTTTAAATCAGAGAAGAAACGCTCAGTGAATTGTTTATAGGCAGGCGCACTACGAATCGTACCCTCAGTCATATCAACACATACGTTAACACGTTCACTGTGTAAATAACCGGCGCGTTTTAGGTACGAGATCGCTTTAGCGAACGACTTAGGCGAAATAAAACGTCCAAAACGTAACGCATAATCTTCTTGTAAATGATCATAACTAATGGTTTTAAGGCCAGCTTCCGTCGGCAATCCGATACGGCCACCGATTAAGTCGGTATTCACAATGATGCAAGCAAGCACGCTCGCCACTAATCGTCGGCATTGAATGTTATTCACGCCTTCACCGCCCCAGGCATTCAGCGCAGGAAAACGATTAGGGTTATCAATGAACTCTTCACACGATTTTAAAATACGCGCGTATTCAGGCGGCAAAGTTTCCCATTTACCGCTGCGCAGCAAACGTCGAGAGCGAAAATCAAATTTAAAGGGATTCTTAGGCTTCTTATTGTTTTCTTCTTCAACCACAGAATGATGAAGCGAGATCAGCTCTTGCTTACGCACTTTACGTTTAGCACGATACTCAGCGTCATACTCTTTTTTGGATTGGAGTGTAAAGTGAAGATCAGAAGGCTTCATGAGACACATCCTCAACATAATCACACAAAGCATAAGCTAAGGTATTACGATGATAGGAGTGGTGTCTGGGTTTTCTCTGCTGCAAGAGGCAGCCATAGATTGTATTTGGCATAATTAGATTCTCAACTGTTTATAGGGTGTTTGGGTCTCACTCCAAACAATGGATCCAATCTATAACAAATGATCACAAAGATCAACTGATTGTTTTTTGACAAATTTTAGGTACAAAAAAGCCGACCCAGTTGAGGAAGTCGGCTTTTTTGCAAATGCTATATCGTTGGATTGAGAGTCCAACACATTCTAATTCTGAAAAATACACTACATAGAATACTATGTAGTAGCGTGCTATGTAATGCACTTTTGACTCCAGAACCTAAACGCATTATAGATTTAGCGATAAAAAATGTCCAGTTTAAAAACACAATTTACATTAAATTAATGTTATTAATTTAATTGATAAGCTAACAGCTAAGCATTCAACATTGAAAAAAATATTAGTCTCTAATTCTTTAATGTTTTTTTAGCACTACTCGTCAAGACATCTCGAGCCCAATCACTAACAGAGCGGTGTTCTTTAGATGCTAATTTCCATAACTTTTTATCATCTTCTGTACAACGTATTTCTTGTTTTTTATCAAGAGTAATATCCTTCTCAGGACGCCCTCTCACTCGTTTATCATCTTTCATTAGTATGATTCCACTATGCCATTATAGAAATTTAACATATTTGATTTTCCTACACACCTATGTATAATTATTGTCATGACATTAAATGTAATTTACTTATATAAAAAACCAGTACTATGTGCAAATTTCAATCGCTAACTAGGTAGGCTGCAACCTACTTAGTTAGCTAAACACACTAAATAAAAAGGTATTTAGCATGTCTACACTAAAGCTTATCAATAAAGACGTCACAACAAAACTATTTCCTGAACTTACGGAGAAACAATCCCAAGTTCTCATGTTTTGGGCTCTAGGCGGAAATCTATCAGCATACGCTAAGTTTACAGGCCTAGATTTATCTAACCTGCGTAGAACCTTAGTTCGGTGTGAAGAAAAATTAAACGTAAAAGAAAAGCAATTACGTTCATTAACATTGATGAGAGTAATAATTCAGTGATATTTAATAAATATCACTCTATTTCACATGATATTTCTGGATAAAACATCTCAGAAAATTTTTAATAAATAAGCTACCTTAATATAATTAATTAAATTAAGGTGGCTTATTTTGAAATTACAACGTTCAAATATACTGTTAGCTTCTTTTTCTTTATTTGGATTACTTGGCTGGTTTTTGTATATATTTAACCCTCAAGTTAATGAACCCCATCCCCTTCAATATGATTTGTTGTCTCCATCAATGACCGTTTCTTACGTCAGAAGCCAAGTTTGGTATCACTCAAGAGGAAAGTTGGTTGAACTAAAATCAATACTTGGTCAAAACTTAAATAATCGAACACTAAAAATTAAAATAGAAAACATGTTAAAGCATAGAACATCGGTTTATATAAACGAGTTTAACAGTTTAAAATCATCAATTCCTAGGCTAGGAAATTGGTATAAGGAAAATTTTGACTTTAAAAACTTTCTGAATGATGTAAATATCATTGCTTGCGATGAAAAGAAATCCATTCCTGTAAAAATAGATGAAATAACGGATGTTATGGAACTCTATCAAAATAAAACGACTGAAAAACTATCCTATAAATTAAAAAATATCAGAGGCTAACATGAAAAAAAATATCGCTATAATATTATCTGGATGTGGCTATTTAGATGGTGCTGAAATCAATGAATCCATATTAACAATGCTTGCATTAGAAGAGGCAAATATAAGCTATAACATTTTTTCTTTAAATAAAAACCAACACCATGTAGTAAACCATCAAACCGGAGATGAAGAAGAAGGTGTCAGAAACATACTCGTCGAAAGTGCAAGAATAGCGAGAGGTAACATACAAGATATCAAAGACTTGGAAGCCGAAGAATTTGATGGCATCATTGTCATTGGTGGTTTTGGCGTTGCTAAAAACCTATCTAACTTTGCGATCCTAGGCGAAAAGTATTCTATCGATAATGATATTGAAAAAGTGTTATCTCAATTCAAAGAGCAACAAAAAGCGTCTGCGTACATGTGTATATCGCCAGTTCTACTTCCTAAGATTTATGATAAACCTAGATGCACCATCGGAAATGACGCAGACACAGCCTCTATTATCGAGAGCCTTGGAGGCCAGCATATAGAAGTACAATCAGATCAAGTTTGTATCGATCAAAAAAATAAAATTATCACTACACCTGCCTATATGCTATGTGGTTCTATTTTAGAGGCGAGAAAAGGAATATCAAAGCTAGTTAATGAATTTAAACAGATGCTATGATTTTCTTTTTATCTATTACTATAAATTTCATTCTCTTTTTACTATTACTGAAAAAAGAGAACATTCACACTGGCGAGATTATATATATAAAAGATACGCGAGAATTATATATAGACACAATGATGTTATGTTCATTTAGAGAACGCTCATCTAATCATCAACTATTTGAATTTATTCTAAATAATAAACGTGTTACTTTTTACGATATTAAAGTGAACATATTTCCACACGTAGATAAAAACATTAAAAAATCAATTGCATCATTACGATTACCTAATGATTTCATCATATTAGATGGCGATAATGTATTTTTATCAAAAAATATAAAAACACGCTAACTATAGTAGAAGTGGGTTACCCACTTCTACTCACTTCCTCTAACAGCCACCTACTTCTTACCCACTTACATCATCAATATTTACATCAATTAAATTAAACATAACAATAATGACCATAAAACAATAAAAAAACTCGTACATATAATTTAAGTACATGATATTAAAATTGATTATTTTTGTTCTTAATCACCACGAAATAAATAATACATTAACTTATTATATCTACATTACATTAATCAAATTAATAGGTACTTATATGGCACAACTATCTATTCCTGTTAGAGATGGATTACCTAGCGACATTACCGATCTAGCAACTGAATTTGGATATAAAGTACATGGTAATGGTGGGACAACAAAATTAATTTCCGATATTTTAGAATCGATTATCTTGAAACATAATCACCCTAAATCTAATTTTGACCTAACCCAATTAATTGAAAAAAAAGCCAAACCTAATTAATAAAACTTTTGCTCTTTAATAACCAGCGCCAAGGCTTATCATCTCCCGGATTATTCACGTGTGAACGTCAAGACGCCCTCTTTGATGATTAACGACAAATGCCCGTAATAATTTGTCAGTGTCCCAAGGACATATCACCCCCTATTTGGCAGGGTAATCAATGCATCCGATTGATTGTAATGTGAGTTGGATTTTACTTTTGGAAGGACCCATTATGTCAAAACTTAAAAAAAGCAACGTAGATAAAGCCATCCAATTTACTCAACCTCTTTCTTATCGCGTATTACACTGGCACCGAGACAACAATGGTAATGTCATTAAAACTTTTATGCCTCTCAAGCCATATCAAACCCTGCAACGCTAATATCTTAAGTTTCCTAATCTCATTTTACTGAGTGATATTAGGTAACTTCCCTCTAAAAAGTAGGCCATTAATGATTATCATCTCACCTACCCGTATAGGAAAAAGCTCACCTCATCGACTGTTTTGGGTAACCCCTTCAATGAACAGTAAGGACAACGTAATGAAGCCGGTACAAACTCAAGAGATCATCGACAATCCATTGATGTCGTTGAGCTGGAAACCAAAAAAATGCATCGCAAACCCCAACTGGTTTAACAATCGAGCGGGGAACAAATGATTTCAAAAACAATTAATCCAAAACTCAAACACACCTCAGCCCTAAAAAATATCACCCTAATTCTTGGCCTTCCTGTAGAAGTCTTCGCCATTACCTTACTCTTTAGTGGGTTTGGTGCAGGCTTATTGATTTCATTGAGTGGGCTTTTTATTGGTTTATTACTTGGGTTTGGGTGGTCCTTACTGCTGTTTACCCCAATGCGCCACATTCATAAAGACGATCCTTATGCATGGCGACTTTGGATGCACTCCTTAGTTCGCCCCACCTTTAGTTCAATGAATATTGAAAAAAAAGACGTTCGCGTCTTATTGACTCATCGAGTCATTCCTTTTTATCAATGGAGAAAAAAATGAAACACACCCACATTAATCTTTTGCTTCTTCCTCTGTTTCCCGCTCTAGCTTACGCGCGCTCTGTCGATTTGGGCTCAAGTGGCGGTGGTATCTTTGGTCCCATTGCCGACTTCTTCCAAGAGATCGTCGATTTTCTTGGAGGCACTGGCACTCTGTTTGTCATTTTTGTCGCTCTGGTGGCAGGCATTGGCTTATGGGTATTCATCCCCAAACAAGCAGGTGCCGCCATGGGTTGGGTTTTTCGAGGTTGTATTGGTGCCATTGGATTATTTGGTATCGGTACGCTCATCACTTGGTTACAAGGATTCTAAACAGGAGACATTATGGCCGCATTAAATCACGCCATTCACACCTTTGCGGCCATGGATTCCATGGCCATCACTGATACTGGCCATGTTATTGGCGTTCTTGAACTGTCAGGCGCCGAGCCCGCTCTGCTCAGTGACACCGACAAATCCCTAATTACACAGCTATTACGCTCCCTCATCCAACGCTTACCTGTTGATGCAAGTTTGACGCAATATTACTTTCACCAAAATAATATCCCTGTGACATTATCAGAGCGCGATAACCCAAGAAGCAACCTTGTATCCACGCGTCGTGCTGAGTTCTTAACGAACAAGCGAGACATCAACCAGTCTTTTCTTTATTGGGCGATTGATATTGCCCCTTCATCATCACTGACCGAAGGCAAGGGACTGATTACTGCCTTTTTTAATGCACTCTTTAATAAAGACAAGAGACATGAGTTGCTTTTAGCGTTATCTCATCGAGAATGTCATTTACTCGAAGGTAGAGCGTTGCTGGCTCAAATGGACGCACTCAATGACGCCTTAGATAAGTTACTTTTAGGATTAAGCTTTCGCTCACTCTCAAACAATAAGCTCAATGATGGTCAACTCTTTTTTCTACAAAAAGCCTTAGTGCATTTATCCCCGTCTTATTTATCGTGCTCGAACGAAATGGCCCCTTGCTCTGATTGGGATAAATACTTGGCCACCGTGGAAGTTCAACCGGTTGTCATTAATGGCATTCATTATTTAAAAGTCACCGCAGAGCAAACCATTTATGCCCGCATTGCCAGTGTGCAAGGCGTCGGAATGGAAAGTACCCCAGAGAGCGCATGGGGCTCAGAGCTTGCCCCTTCACTTGAAAAAGGCAATTACCTCTTCTTTACTCGTTTCACTCCCTTCTCAAATCCAGAGAAGCATCGAATGGTAAAGTCTCGTGAAGATGAGATTTATCGCTCACAAGTGACCATCACCGATTTAGTCATGGGCACCTCTTCATCCGATTCAATGAGACAAAAAATCAATGCTAATCCAAGACTCAAGGCAACGTTATCTGAATTAGATGGCATCAATCACGACTCAGATAAGTACGGCACCTTTAAATCCACAATCGTTGTCTTTGATACTACGCCGAATTTAGTTAATGAAAGGGTTAAGCGCCTTAATTCAGTCCTGGAGAACGCGCACTTTCATTTGCTATGGGAAAGCATTGGACTGCTTGATGCGTATGAAAGTATCTTGCTTGGTGCCATGCCCACTTCGCTTCGTACCAGCACCATCAACACCACCCAAGCCGCCGCCCTGTCTCTTTTTTATCGCTCAAACGTGGGATTGCCTTTATGGGAGTTTGGTGCCTCAAAAGAAGAAGCCTTATACATCTTAGAGAGTGATGACGGCGTGCCGTTTCATTACACCCCGTTTGTTGGCGATAAATGCCTAGTCATAGGTGTGGGCCCAACCCGAAGCGGAAAAACCTTTTTTAAAAACTGCGTGGCCACCCATTTTTCAAAGCTAGGCGGCATGTATTGCGCCATGGACATTGATAACGGCTCTGAGCCCATTGCGCGCTTTTTTCAAGAAGAAGGCGCTATTTTTCGCTTAAGTGACACCCAAAGCTGTGAAGGATTTAACCCGTTTATGATGGCCACTGGAAGTAATGATGACGGCTTTCGCCGCCACATGATGGGACTGATACGTCTCATGCTTCAAGAGAATGAAGCCATTGAGCTGCAGACGCTCACCTCAGAGGAGCAACAACAATTAGACCACGCCATTTTGACCACTATCTCCCAAGACAATGAGGCGCTGAAAAACTTCTCCGCCATGCTTGGGCAATGCGCACCAAGTGTTCATAAGAAATTGGCGTACTTTAAACGAGGCGGGCTTTATGGCCGTTTGTTTGATAATGACGTGGACGCCATTGGCGTCTTAGACAAACCGTTTTCGGTGTACAACACCGAAGGCGTCAAAGATACCCCTCGTTTAGCGGCGTTAGTGAACACCGAGCTCTTCTTTCGAGCGGTTCGCTTGTTTGAAAACCCTGACTATCGAGAGCGCGCTAAATTTTTAGAAGTCGATGAGTGCCAATACGTTCTTTCCCAAAAAGGCGCCGCGGAATTTCTCATTAAAAAAGCCCGAACGTGGTTTAAACATGGCGGCGGCATGGGATTTTGGACTCAATCTCCTAAGCACTATTCCTCTCTTGATGAATGGTCCACACTGCGCAGCGCCGCAACCACCTTTATTTTCATGAGTGACAAAGAAATGAGTGAGCACGAGTACATCGACGCCTTTCCTTTTCTTTCCCCTCACGAATGCCAAGTCATTTTAAATCTCATTCCAAAGCAACAAGCGTTCATTAAACAAATGGACATTGGTGTCGCTAAAGTTGTGAATTTGCACGTGGAGCCAGAGCAATACGTTATTGCAACCTCAAGGCCGCATGAAGCCGCCCTTGCGGTCCGTATTTACGCCCAAGAAAGCAACATTGATGTGGCCATCGACAAAATAGTGAATGAGCTCGGATTAAGGAAATAAATATGCAGATCGTTAAACGAACTCTCATTGCAGTAATGATAAGCAGTAGCTTATCACTGCCCGCGTCAGGAACCGGTTTTCCAACAATCGACGTCGCAAATTTAATGCAAGCTGTGATCCAATACACTCAACTCATCAAAGAGTATGAGCAAATTCTTAAACAAACCGGATTAAACACCGACCAACTCCTAACCGCCATCGACCAATACACTCAAACCCTAACGGAATACCAAGTACTTCTTAATCAAGTCGAAGGATTAAAAAACCAGTTAGAGCGAAAAGATTATCGCGCCATCAGCAGTGACATGAACCGATTGTATGAGAACCACACCAAAGACACGGATGTCCCCCAAACCGTTGAGCTTAACCGCCGCTATGATGACATCGGCACGCGCAGTGATACAGAAGCACTTGCACAAGACGCCCTAACTTACGTCCCAAGCGACATTGCTTTTTCTTACAATCGCGCCAGTGATGCGAACAATCAATCGGTAGAGCGCGCATTTTATCGAAACCTCAATGCACAAAGCCGTGAAGACATCGCGCACGTTGATAAACAACGGGTCAATTTAGGCTCACAAAGTGAGCTTGCAACCTTACAACTCATGGTTGAACAAAACCAAATACTGATTGACCAAATCGCCACCAATAATGAAATGAAACTCTCTTCAATGGGCGCCGACAATAGCTTAAGTCATCAAGCCGCACGATTAGAGCTCGAAGCCAAACTACGTCAATTAGAGCGCATCAAAAAAACCAAAGCCGATGGCATTGTAATTGATGAGAGGCCAATACGATGAGTGCCAGTAGCAGCTTTAGAGACATGTTCGCCCAAGACATTACGGTCTTTGTCGATACTTTACTCAACAACAGTCAGATAAGCGCCTTCACTTGGAGTTTATTTATTGTCCTGGTCGTGATTGTTTATTTCACTGAATGGGCCAAATTCATGCTCGATGGATTTGACTTAGAAAGTGCCGTGAACGCCACCATCATGGTCTTTGTGTCCTTGCTTTTGTTTACCAGTTATCAAGTCGCTTTTGATAATGCCGTCGCGCTATTTGATGAGCTTGGGCTCATCATTCAAGAAGTGGCCACAGGGCATCGGGATCCCTTTTTCTTATTTAAGTGGGTCACTCATGCGTTTAACTCCATGTATAACGAAGACGTCTCCATTTTTATGATGCCTGTAGGGGATGTGATATACGCGGCGCTGTGGTATCTCGTGGCCATTATTTTACAACTGGTGATGTTCGCCATCAGCTCGTGGGCAGTATGGACCTTAGCTCTAGCCAAGATACTGGGGGTTTTATTTATTCCCCTATTAATACACCCAGCCACTCGAAATTTATTTGACGGTTGGTTTCGATTCACCCTTGGCAGCCTCTTTTTATTGATTGTGCTTAGAGCCACAGGCTCTTTGGTAGCCTTAGCAATTAAAGCTCAGTTCTCTTCCATCGGCGCCATTGTTTGTGGCGATTCAACCGATTTTTCATCCTGCGGCTCTACAGACAGAGTCGTCAATATGGCAATGAATGGGGCCGATAATATTGATGTACTGGTCACCGGTATTTTAAGCATCATTCTTGTGGTGTCTTCATTAACTATAACGACGGCTTTAGTCGGCGCAGTGGCCTCCCCAAGTCGAGGCGCGTCCTCTGGTGCCTCCAAACTCACTAAAATGGCCATGGGGAAATTCATGCCGCCATCCACCTAAACTGTTTATAAGGAATGTCTATGCAATCCAGTGTTGTTGTCGATACGCCAAGTGGCACCGAGGCCATTGAGCGTGAACATCGACAAAAAGCGGCGCTTCGTGCTGAGCGCAATCGATGGTTCGCCATTACTCTTTCACTCGTGTTGGTTCTTTTTCTTGCTATTGCCTTTGCCTGGTTTGCCTTTTTAAAGGCAAACAACAACAAAGAAATCGTGTACGTCAAACTCGCTCCGAATGGATCATGGTCCATCGTTGACTACCACCCTCAAGACAGTCAGCTCTATTTTAAAACCACCATTGACAGTTTATTGAGTCGATACGCCACCCTTCGTTATCAAATCAATCCATCAACCATTGCCATTGATTGGTCTGACGCTGCGATATTCATGGGTGAGTCATTAAAAAATGACTTTCTCTCAAGCAATGGATTTAACGCCATTGAAAAAGCCGCCAGTATCGCAACAAGTCGTGACACTGTCACGATAGAGCTGCGCGATGGCATTGAGCATTACGACCAAATCACCGCCATTCAAGTCGATGGCAGTGAAAGTGATGTGGTCCGAAGTAATATTTATTTAACTCGGACGACGAAACGAATGGGCAAAAGCACCAAAGAAAAACTGGTACTAAGCCTGCAATGGCAATTAATGGATAAATACGAGTTAGCCACCCAATCCATTGAGTTCTTACGACTCAACCCCATCGGCATTATTGTGCTTTCCCAACAACTGAACATTGAACGTGAGTAACCATCATGAAGACTGTCTTTATCTTGGCTCTTTTCTGGGCCTCGAGTTTTAGCGTGCACGCGGCACGTTGTGAACAAATCAAATTCAATCACGGGGACATTGTCACGGTAAAATCAGCCTTAAATATGGGCACCCGTATTCAACTGCCTGCCAACCTTATCGCCAAACCCGCCATTTCCAATAATCACTTATGGGATGTTGAGGGGATCGTCGGTACGAATCAACTGGTGCTAAAACCCAACTCCGCCCTAAAGGAAGGGGAAGGCACCTTAATTTATGCCTTTATGGATGATGGCAACGTGATTGACATCAGCGCGAACCGATCCAACCTAAAGGCCAATCAGGCCTGTATCGTGTTAGATCCAACCCCGAGTTTTTTTGATGATAACGCCAGAGGCGCCATCAAAGGGTTTGCTCATCGTGCGCCACAACCCGTCGTCCCTACTCGCTCAAGTAATGACATTGCTCGAATTAGCCAATTGGAAAAGCAAGTGGATGTCGTTAAACAAACCGCCGAGCTTGAGCGAAAAAAATCCGTCATCACCGCCTTAAAAAAATACCGTTTTCGTATTTATACCCGTTATTCATGGGAAGAAGGCACCGAATTTGTGGGACGCAACACCATCAGTGATGTGTATGACGATGGCCAATTTACCTACATTCGCTTAGCCAATCCCAACCGAGGGATATTAAGCGTCGAAACCTTCATTGGTGGTAAGAACGCCATCGCCCCAACCGACTACATTGATGAATACGCGATGTACAAAATCACAGGTATCTACCCACAATTCACCCTGCGGGTGGATGAGGTCAGCTTAACCATCACTCGCTCAGACAATTCAACCAAAGGGAATTTATAATGACCACGCTTTCTCTTCTGCCTCACATGGGGAGCCTCTTAAATTACACTTCAAAAATCGCCATGACCATTCGCCTCAACAGCAATTACTGTGGAAAAGAGACGCTAGATGAAAATACATCACGCGTGTCCGTCATGTGGCTTTCTGACATGCTCCATAATTTGCATTTTATTGGCTCGGCCATGCAAAGTAACGATCACTTACGCTTAAGTAACGCCCTTGAAAAACAGCACACTTATTGGCGTCATCACGAAAAAAACATAGAGCAAGCCATTCATTACACTCATGGCACGACCGCCAATTGGTCCGTTGAGGAAGGCTGCGCCATCATCAAACGCCTTCAACGTGATATCGAAAAAGGAGATGGATGATGGATAAGGATAAAAAAGAGACCGAGCCACCCATTGCTGCCCCCTCGAATGACACCGCCGATCACAAAGAAGAAACCGTCGATAACAAGAAAAAAGGAATGATCTATTTTGGGCTCGTTTTTGGGGGGATTTGTTTGTTATTTCTGCTTAATACGCTCAGTAACGATAAGGCGGATAACAGTCAAGACATTGCTCCCAAATACCAACCGCCCTCATCGAGCGTCAATACCAGCGCGAACTTTGAGAAGAAGGTCTTTGATAACATCGTGACAAAGCGCCCGCCAGCAACCGAATCCACCGCGCTTACTCCGGCCTCTTTTTCCAACACCAACTACAGGAGCAACACACCGACAACCGATGAGGTAGGCAATTATTTACAACCCGATCCCGTTGAGCAAGAAAAGAAAAAGCACCAGGCACTGGAAACCAAACGCGCGCAACTGTCCACTCGCTCGACTTGGGGGTTAACTCCTCCGGTGAGCTTACCGGCTCAATCAACCAGCGATACGAAAGAAGACATAAAACCGCACCAACCCGCGACGTTACCTGACGAATTTCTCTCAAGCGATGAGCAGCGGGCAATGATAGCGCGCCGATTGCAACAAGCCGACGCGCTCAAGCAGCGCATTTTAAAAGGGGACACAAGCACATTAGACAGAAGCCAGCTCAGCGACATAGAAGCGTCATTTTCAGAGCCACCATCCAACATTGTTGGATTTACCAAAGAAAATACCTACAACGCCTCCACCGAGGGACGACTTAAGCTGCCTATCGGCACACTCATCCCCGCCATTACGATATTCAAAACCAACAGTGATTACTCCGGCTCGTTTAAAGCCACGGTGTCACAGGACGTGTTTGATATCAGTGGCGAGTACGTTCTCATCCCTAAAGGGGCTCAAGTCATTTTGAAATCGGTCTCCATTGGCAACGTCAATGAGCCCATCAGCAATCGCATGGGCATTACCGTCCCGTGGATTGTGTTGCCAAACGGCAACAAAATCGACATGAGTAAGTCATCTGGACTCGATAGAGAAGGCATTAGCGCCCTTGGTGATGAAGTCGATAGACACTTAATGGCGCAGTTCTTTGGGGTCGCCGCTTACGCCTTGGTGGGAACTCAAACCAGTCGAGACGGCTCTGGCGGTGACAGTGATTCCAGTTACTTGGGCGACGTAGGTGAAAGCAGTCGAGAGCAAGTTGCCCCTCTTGCTCAAAAATACTTATCTCTCAAACCCACGATTACCCTACGTGCGGGGCAAAGCATGAACATCATGATTGAGGAGGAAGTCTTTCTTTCCCCTTGGCGCAATATTTACGAGGACTATCTATGAACAGACGCACCCAACTTAAAACAAAAATAAAAGTAGGCATTGGCCTGCTTTTTTTCTGCACGACACTTAACGCCGCCCCACTACTCAATAATGTGGATCCACTTCAAGTCTCCGTCAGAACCGTGTGGCCACCCGAGTTGACTACCGTTAGACACGCCATTGATTGGCTCATCACCCCACTTGGTTATCAAGTGGTGACGGAATACCCCGCCCCCAAAAACGCCAATACGATGCTTAACGTACCTATTCCTGCGTCCGCAAAGCTGCATCGCACCATGCCAGTTCTCGATGCCATTCAAATATTGATTGGCAGTGACAACACGATCCTACTGGATAAAAAACACCGCCTACTCAGTGTCGCACGAGGTAATTAATGAAACTATCAATAAGAACCCACAGAGCACGCCGTCTTATTATGTTGAGCTCTTTCTCCTTACTGTTATCCGCATGCAGCAACAACCAATATCAGGGACAAGGCGAATATTTTGCGCTTGCCACTCGCCACGTTCTTGAAATGGACTTGTCCATTTTAAAACCCACCGTGACGTCACAAACGCGCTTAAGCGCCGAGGATTTAGCCAGAAAACAAGCCCTTGCCCAAAGTCAGGTCAGTGAGAAAAATGCGTCACCATTAAACAATAAGATGCATCAATTCAGCCTCAGCGCTGGCGAGTCTTATCGCGTCGCGATACGACGATGGAGCAAAAAAGCCGGTTATCACAATCTGGTCTGGTCAATGACGGACACCCACATGAAAACCATGAGCGCCAAGGCCACTGAGGCCATGGACTATCACGGGACCCTAAAAAAAGTCATGAGCCAGTTGTCCAATACCTTACGTACCCCTTTGCGACTCACCGCTTCTGAAAAAGACAATGTGCTTGGCATTTATGATTTTGATGAAGAGCCCCGCTTAACCCACATCAAAGGCAGCTCATTGCAATCGGTGGTTCACAATGTCGTCATCAATTATGGCTTTCATTGGAGTGATGAGAAAACCGCCGCCCGAAGCTGGTTGGCCCTGAATGACTACACCTTTGGGGCGGAATATTATCTGCTGACCAAAAGAAATGACATCAATAGCGCCCTAAGTACGGTGCTTTCAACCTACCCTGTGCGCTCTGAGATTTTAGAGTCCACCAATCAAGTCTTTATCCTTGAGGAAAACTAATGAAGCCCTTTATTCTATTGATTGTCCCTTTGTTGTTGCTCGGTTGCAGCTCCCAAGAGTACAAAGACAACCTAAAAAAGAACAACGAGATACACCAAGAAATTAGCGACTACACCACCCAAGCCAAACGCAACAAAGTCGGCTACATTACTTTGCCACCCGCCTCTCAATCCATTATCACCCAAGACATCGACACCGCGTGGCTCAACGATGACATCACCGTGAACGTTTCTGACATGCCCCTATCGATTGTCATTGAAGAGATAATGAATGGCATACATTTACCCATTTGGTTTTCCGAAGAGGTGGAGCCCAACAAGTTGGTCTCACTCAATTTCTCATCCACGCGCTTGGATGTGTTAAATCTGCTCTCTCGTGAAACCGGTTATGGCATTTCAGCCAACGCCAACCGACTCGAAATCACGCAATACGTGACCGACACTTTCTCCATCAATATTCCGGCGGGGAAATATTCGGCCCAACTTGGCTCACAAGGTGAAGAAGGCGACTCCGATTCGGCCCGAGTGGAAGGTCAGTTTTTAAACGTGGAATACAATGAAGTGCAAATTGTCGATGAGATAGCCGATGGAATAGTCAAGTTGCTTGGGGGCGATGACGCCGCCGAGAACGCCGTCTCCACCGCGCCCTCACTCTCAAGCATCACCGTTCGTGCAACCCCCGATAAGATGAGAGAGGTCAATCGCTTAATTGATAACGCGCAAACCGCCTTATCAAAACAAGTCATGCTCGACATTCGCGTCTTAGAGTTCAAATCCAACCTCGGCACCGAGCGCGGCATTGACTGGAACATTGTTCGTGAAACCAGCAACGGATTACTCCAGTTTTTTGTGCCAGGAACAACAACGGTATCAAAAGGGGCCGGATACGGTCTGGCCTTTACCGGCACCGGAAAATGGTCAGGCACCGAAAGCTTGATCACGGTGCTGAAAAAACAAGGCAGTGTCTCAACCGAGACCCCAATCACCGCCATGGCCCTCAATAATCAACCGGCAAAAATAACCCAACAACAAGTCGTCCCTTACTTCTCCGAAGTATCCAGTGATTCAAGTGAAGGCGTCGTGTCAGCCAGTGTGACCCGTGACACCGAGGTGGAAGGCGTTGATATGATGATCACCGCCAACGTCAAACGCAGTCATGTGTGGCTCAGGATTTCAGGTCAACTGCAAAAAATCACCAACCGAGAAGATCAAAACGTCGCCGACATTGACCTTCAATTATTAACGGTACAAAAATCTGAAATCACCTTTACCAACAAATTGCGCTATGGCCAAACCTACGTCATCGCCTCCATCAAACAAACCAGTCGTTTGGCTGAAAAAACCGAGAGTTTTTGGAGCTCATGGCTTGGTGGTACGGGCTCAAGTACCGACACCGTTGAAACCTTGGTGTTATTAACCCCAAGAAAAGTGGAGTAACAACTATGGAACTGGCCTCACTTGCCACCCTTTCTTCTCATGAGTTACCATTGCACCGAGCTCAATTCCCCGCCCCATATGAAAAACTCATCACTACCTCGACGCACATCCATCGCTACTATGGCCACTCGCCATTGCTTTGCTATGGCGAATACGTTCGGGAGTGCTTGAATAAACCGCATCATTTGTCGGTTTATCTTGAGCAACGGGAGAGTCATTCATGGTATGGCTGCGTAATGGACGCCGATGGCGTCCTACAAGAAAAGATCGGCTCCTTCTCGTTATTGATGGACGTCTTTTCTTATGACATTCATCAAGCAAAGCACGTGTATACCTCAAGCACATTGCCTTCATTGGAGGGGATGGATGAGAAACAGATCGAGCCTGTTTCTCAGCCCCTCTTTGATGAAGGCACCCTCAGTCCTTATCGATTAACCAAATTCAAAGCCAAAGGCAATCGCATCAATACGATTGTGTTTTTGATGATGGTGATGGGTGCCGGTGTTTTTTTTCTTATGCCAGAGGATGCACCACCCAAACCAGTGGTGATAACACTCAGTCCAGAAGCCCAATGGCTAAGTGCCTATCAAGACGCGGTCATTCCATCGACGACCCTCAACAATGCCGAGCGTGCTCTTGTGATGGGCGCGCTTATGCCCGATGGCGTTGAGGCCAACAAGATTGTGCTTAACGACAAACGGCTCGACATGAGCCTTACGTTACTTAATACCAGTAATCGTAAGGAATGGACGCAGTGGCAACAACGCCATCCCACACAAATGAGCTACTACTCAAAAAAAGAAGGCGAGTTTCACCTGCCTTTAGCGACGTACCACGCGTATCGTGAATTGCCTATCTACAACAAAGAGAATGAGCAACAGCTGATTCAACAATGGCAACTGCTGGGGATTGTGGTTGCACTCATGCCAGAGGCCAGCTCAACCACACAGCGACGCCTTCATGACTACCAACTCACCCTTACCGGATTGCCACTGGGCGCACTATCAACATTGAGTGAGTCACTACAAAGCTCAATGCTCACGCTCAATCAACTGGATCTTAGTCTGGACAAGGGCGCTCTTTTATCTGGGCAATTACACCTCACTCTACAAGGAGTCACCCCATGAACCCCAAGAAAAAAATAGGGTATTCACTGATGGTTCTCGCCGCCATTGCGATGAGTGGACACCTTCTGCTATCGAGCATTGATAACCAAAGTAAAAGCAAAACCCACGACACGTTAGCCCTTCAACGACAAGTCTGGGAGCAACAAAAAACCCAAAATCAAACGCCAAAGGCGCATCAAAAAATACCCAAAGAAACCGTTATTGTTCTACCTATCACTAAAGAAACCAACGACATTCTTGATTCACTGCAGCAAGCCTATGCCAGTGACATTAAGACCCGTGAGCTCAAAGCGAAAATTGAAGAGAAAAAGGCCTCACAAACTTATGATCTCATCGCCAACCCACCCAAGGCGCCCGTTGAAAAAAAACCAGTGATTAACGTAGTCCCACAGTTTAAAACGCTCTCAATGACCCAAGGCATCACCGTCAAAAGCATCTTTAAAAGAGACGACCGCGTTGTCGCGTGGGTTGAGCTTGAAGGCCAACTCATTCCGATTAAAAAAGGCGCCCGCCTCAATCACCTTGTGGTTGATGACATCACTAAAAACGCCGTGATATTTAACGATAACGGCCAACGTATTACCCGTTACATGGCCAAACCAACCATCAAGCGCTCGGACAATGAAGAGGAAGAGGTGAATGGAATTAACTAACCTTGTGAGCAACGATGGCCTTAAATCCATTTACTTTACTCACCAAAATGCCCTGCTTCATCAAGACGGGGATATTTATACGTCTGATTTTACCAGCCCTGCCATCAATGAAATTAAGGCGCTTGTCACCAAAACGCCCTCCCTTCTGGAGGATGCCCTGGGCAAACGCCTTCACGTCATTCTGTGTGAGCAAAGCGTCATCACAAGGGTGTTGGAAGAGAGCCAAGAGACCCAGTCGAGTGTGGTGCTCGATGACGACAAACAATCGGAAGTGGCGCGCCGTGTTCGACGTCTATTGCAAAACGCCGTTAATAAAGGCTCCTCTGATGTTCATATTGAGCTGTATAAAAACGAAACTCGCTTATTGGCTCGTGTCGATGGCCAACTGGTTTACATGGACAAGAACATTCCTGAGTACCGCTATGGTTTGGCTTTGTTTGGGTATTTGTTTAACGAGCTTGCGGTCGATAAGGACGACGATTTCTATGTGTCAAAAATCAACAACGGTCGTGTTATTTTAACCCTTGAGTGTGATGGGGTGAAACGTGACACCATTTGGCGTGCCGCGTACATTCCCGCCAAAGACAAAGGTGGGCAAGTGACCCTTCGTTGGCTCAATAAAGACGAAACCATTCCACACCTTGATGAGCTGGGTTGGGAAATTGGCCACGTTCTCGCCATGCGAGACTTTGCCAATAGCCCTTCTGGCGTGTGCATTCTCACAGGCCAAGTGGGCTCAGGAAAAACCACGGCCATCGCTGCGACCCTTAGTGAGTTAAAAGACCAAGGCCGCTCGATTAACAGCTTAGAGGATCCGGTGGAATTTGATTTAGGGGTGATTCAAACCTCGGTCATCAATCTTGGGGATGACGCCGATGGCTTTTTCACTCATGCCAAAGCGTTACTGCGTCATGATGTGGACATTGAATCGCATGGGGAAATGCGAGACAAAAAAGGCGCCATGAGCGTGTGTCGCAAAGGGGAAACAGGCCAAATTATGTTTACCACGATGCACACCTCCAGCGCCATGGGGATTGCTCACACCTTAAATGAACAAATGCACGTCCCCAAAGCGGTCATTGCCGCGCCCAACCTAATGAAACTCTGGGTCTATCAGACCTTGGTTCGTACCCTTTGCCCTCATTGCAAATTACCCCATGAAGCGTTGTCTCTTCATTATGAAGAGACAACGCTTGCCAAGATAAACCAGTGGCACAGCGAATTGGATGGCCATCTTGACGGCATTCGTTACAAAAACCCAACAGGCTGTGAGCACTGCACCCAAGGGGAAAAAGGCCGAACCTCTTTAGTGGAAATGATTGTCTTGGACAATCAAGACCGCCAATTCATTTTCAATCAAGACTACTTAGGCTGGGAAACCGCCTTACAACAAAAAGGGTTTAAGTCTGTAAAGGATCATGCACTGCTGAAAATAAAACGCGGTGAGATGGATGTATTAACGTGCGCGGGCCGAGTCAATGACCTCTTGGTGGACACTAAGACCAATGTGTATGACGGCTTTTTTAAGGAGGAATAAATGGACATTGCTTCATGGAAAAAAAGTCGTCAATTCAACGCAAAAAAACAAGCCAAATTTCTGCATAAGATAGAGCGGCTTTCCAGTGCTGGATTGCATCAAAAAGCCATCATTAACCAAATCATCACCTATGGGGATGACACTGAGCGACAAGTGGCCACGGACATCAAACGCTCATTGGGCGCGGGTGCCGGCTTTTCACAAGGCATAAAAGAATGGCTTTCCCCCATCGCGTATCAGAGTTTGCTGGCGGGTGAGCACATTGGGGATTTTCAACAAGGACTTAAGGATGCGCTCAACGCCATTGAAACCCAAAGCACGTCAACCACGGTATTGGCCAAGGCCCTCGCGGGGCCCATGGTAGGCATTATCGCCCTACTCGGTGCCAGCGCCCTGATTGCTCGGTTTTTGTTTCCCATGCTTGAGGAGCAACTGCCAAAACGACGATGGGGAAGCCTCGCGTCTTTTGCCGATTCATTCGGGCGGTTTTTTATCGACTATGGCGGTGTGCTTCTCATTATATTAATACTGTTATCAATAGCACTCGTTGTGGCGCTGCCCAAATGGGTCAACCCCAACCGAAAAAAACTGGATAACGTCCTTCTTTTTCGTCAATACCGCCTCATTCATACGGCGCACTTTTTAACCTCCATTAGCCACCAAACTCTGGCTGGCATTGGATTAAAAGACGCTCTCATTCACTACCAAGACAGCGCGCCCCCTTATGTGGTGTGGCACACAGCAAGAATGCTCAATCAAATACGCGCAGGCATCACCAACATTGGTGCCATTTTTGATGTGGGTTTGCTCAACAAAGAAGAGCAAGACACCTTGGCCCAACTCGGAGAAATAGGAAAAACCCCTGAAACCTTAAAAAAGAGCGCCGACATGCACAGCGAGCTGTTGCTGCATGAAGTCGCGCTTATCGAAACCCTTGCAAAGAACACCTTAAAAATACTGGCGGCGATGGTTTTCGCCCTCAGTGCCGGTGGGCTTATCTCCCTTATTTTTACCATCGCAACACAGCAACGACTGTAATTAATTCCCCCTTATTTTTAGAGAGACAGACTATGAAAAAAACACCGAATACCTTCGCTCAACGCGGCGCGATGAGCGTGGATGCCATGCTGATATCTGGCTTTATCATCATTGCGCTTATCTTCATCATTTCACAGGGCCCAACACTGGCCTATAAATGGAATAAAATTCAATTTAGCACCGACGTATCCAACATCATCAGCGCCACCCGCGATTGGAAAAAACGCCGACCGAACTACGAAGGCGTTAGCCTAGAGAAAATCTGCGTCGTCACCGATTTAAGTGATTCAATTTGTGGCTTATCAGGGGATGGGAAATCGACCAACTCGTTTGGGGGAGATTGGACGGTCAGTGTGAACGCCTCAAAAGGACTGTTTGATATCGTGGCGACGCTGCCCAATGACACAGACCGCCTGGCGGACATTGCCGATACCATGGCGCCGAGTACCCGCGAAGGCTGTATTGAAGCGGCTGGGTGCTCAACCATCAGCACGGGCTCTGACCGTGTCACAATGTCCTTTTAATTATGGTGCATCAGCAAGGGTTACTCAGTGTTGATATGCTTCGCACCCTTGTCTTTCTCTCCTTGTTTGTCGTCCTGTCCCTGAGTTTGAGCTCAACACTCAGCAATAAAGTCGATGCGTTATCAATAGAAAATCACATTGATGCGCTGACGCTAGAGGCTCAGCATCACTACGCAAAGCAAGTGTTAGACTCAAAATGCTTGGCTCAGCCAAGCCTTGACCCTACTGAGTTAGACATCGAGTTAATGGATAAATTGGGCACCTATGATATTCAATATGACCATCTAGCACCCGCAACGCCTCACTCATTAAACGTGAGTTTTTCATTCACCGAACTCAACACAAGCGCTGTCGCCCGTTACCTTACCCCTGACTCACGCGATGACACCACTTTTTACTACCAACGCCCTTTAGGTTACCAACGTGCTGACTTTCAACACATTGATAACGCCACGGGGTGCCTCCAATAAGGATCACTAATGCAAAGCCCAAAAAAACAAGGGGGGTTTGTGGCCATGGTGGGGTTATTGATTGCACTGAGCTTTCTCTCTTATGCGTTTATCTTGTATGGCGAGCAAACTCAGAAACAACGCATCAAAGAAGACGCTGATTCGTTCTACAATCGATTACTTTTTTTAACCCATCAAATCCACGCCTACAACGCAGACCAATATCAAGCGGGCACCCCCATCAATGCGTCGCGCCTGTTTCCAACCACCCTCAGTGACTTAGAAGGCGATTATGTCCCCACCTGCTTACCCGCCGACAACGTGCAAGGGTATTGCATGAACATAGATCAAAGCCCATGGGGCGTCATCACGTATGAGCGCCAAGCGTTCATTACCCCAACCGGTGTTGATACCTATCGTGCGGTATTAACGTTCACCCTGCCCGATCCAACGTCACTCGCATTCAGTGCTGAGCACAGCATGTCTTTAGCCATGCTCACTCAATTACCGAACCTGACTTATAACGAGCCGAATAATCTCATTACGTTATACGTAACTCGCCCTGACATGGCCTTTGCGTATGACGGGTTGGTGAAGCGAAGTGGCGATGACTCGACCTTACTTGATGATTGGGATGTGGGCGGTAACTTTGCCATAACGAACGTGAAAGACGTCACCATTAAAAACAGTAATGGTACCCAAACCGTCGTCTCTGACGGGTTGGTTAATACGTTCTCAGCCAAGCACGACGGGCTCATTGATAGACCCAACTGCCCTGATGAAAAAGAGAGCATCATTCACTTAATGATAGGAGAAATCACAACCCCAACCAACACAGAAAGTACAGGACGCATTCGTGCGTACTTAAAATCAACCACCGCTACGCAGTGGCGTGTGGGTCTCGATAACATTGTAAAAAACAGCAGTGGTACAAGCCAAATTAATCATTCTGGTTATGTCATCGCCTTAACCCAATGCAAAACCCCATAAACCCATAAGGAAATCCCTATGTTAAAAATCACCCTCATGGCCAGTCTTCTGGCTTTAACCCTTAGTCCACTAGCAAGCGCCAAAGTCACTTATGCGGATGCGGTAAAAGACCAATCTGCTTACAACGTCAAAATGAAGGCCTTGGCTCCACCGCCAGCAAAAGGCTATACCGCCACTGATTTAGCAGATATTGGAACCGAAGAATGGAAAGAGCTTTACTCAGGAAACACCACAAGCAGTATCACCATTCCAGGCAATGCCAAGATGGTGATGGTGCAAACCAGTGAAGGCTCTGCAACTTTCCCCATAAACAGTGGCAGTTTAACCCTTGCCACCGTTACCAACACCGAATCCACTTGTGGACTCAGTGCCACTGCCAATGCCATTTTTACGGGGTCTCAAGTCAGAGGAGGCGAGCAATCAAGCAGCAAAAACTGCGGAGGTCATAAACAATCCGACCAACGTTGGGGCAGTGTTCAAGCCAAAATTACCATCCAAAAAGTGCTTATTTTAAAATAAGAACATCATCCAGAGAGGCGGTTAACGCCGCCCTCTTCTTGATCATAACCAAAGCGTTTTTTAGACCAAAAGATCATAACCAAAATAACGGCAACTGACTATTTTTCAATCAAAAAATGATACACTATAATTTATAAAATAAGAGGGCTAGCAACATGAAGCACATAAAAAAAACACTCCTGATAATGGCGATATCAAACAATGTTTATGCAATCACCGATGGCACGGCCGTTGATTGGAATAATTATCAAGACATGGTCACCATGAACTGCACAGGAACCCTCATCGCGGGAAAATTTATTTTAACCGCAGCTCATTGTGATGAGCCCGATATGATCCGATTTTCAGATCATACCATTGTCGCTAGCACCCAACGTAGCGACCATCCTGATTGGGATTTATCAGGGGCTAAAGTTGATGTCTCTTTGTGGTCACTTCAAAACTCACGAAAAACAACTCAAATTCATTATTTTTCAGATTTAACCAAAAACACTGTACAAGATGCCGATACGTTAACACTGTTCGGTTTTGGCTCAACCAGTAACGCTGATATCCCCCTTCATTATGCAACAGTCAATGCTGAATTTGACCCAACCTACCAGCAAGTAATTAATGGACTTTTTGCCAACCAAGGCCAAGGCATAGGCGGTGACAGCGGCGGCGCATGGCTAAACAATAATAATGAGATTGTGGCCATCAATAAAAGTATTTATGGAACAACGACCTTTGGCACCAACTTACATTATGCCGAGGCGTTCATTCGCCAAACTATCGATGGCTGGCACTACCCAACTCTTGCCAACACCTCTAATGGATCAGCCACGATAACGGTTCAATCTCTGCATCAAAACACGGTCACTGACAGTGCTTACACATCAGGGGACGTTCAAATTATCGGAGGAACCTGTATTGAAAACGGAGAAATTAATTCCTATGATAAATGTACGTATGTGATTGAGAGTCAAGGGGGAGAAGGCAATCTCATCTTAGGTCGCAGCGATGAAGTCATTCAAATAAACAAACCCGTACCGGTTATCGATAATGGCTCAAGCTCCAGTGACGGCGGTTCATTTGGCCTGTTGAGTTTACTTCTATTCAGTGGGTTTGGTTTTTATAGAAGAAAAAACAGTGGTTCAGAACATTAAAGCCCAATAAGAAGATCCAAGGAGATAAAATGGTAACAATAGATCAAAAGAAGCAAGCCCATAAGCTACTCCTATTTTTAAATAATGAAAAAAGACGATGCACGTATAAAGCGTTCGGTCAGGTTCTCGGCATTTTTCAACGCAGCGTCTCAACACAATTGCTTGGAGAGCAACACCCTTATCTTTCCTGGGTAGTAAACAGTAAGACTGGAAAACCGAGTAATTATGAACCCCAAAATTTACACCCAGATCTCTACACTAATGAACACATCATTAGGGATGAGCAAGAGCTCAGAGCGCTTGCCGATCATTACTGGAGAGAACAACCGAATGGCTTATGAATGGGATCAACGAAAAACCAGCCTATACGCTTTCAAACAAGATTTAGACACTTATGGTTATGTTTCTTTACTGACTTTAGCCACTTGGAATAATAAATTCCCTCCACAAAAAGGGCGCCTCCAAGCCAAAAAGACCCACAGTTTATCAACCCAAGCCCCCCTTTCAAAAGAGAAAAAAGGCGAGTAAATCCGCTAACTTTTCGACGGAAACATTCCTAATACACAGGACTTTCTTACTTTTATTTGTGAAAGGGCGTGTGACCCACTACGCTTTATATATCAATAGTTAACCGACCAAGGAGCGGCCTATGGTGTTTGAACTCATTCTTTATTTACTTATTTTTGGCTCAGCGTCGTTCTTGCTGTTTCCAAAGTTCGGCTTGCTCAATCAACGTATTGCTCTTGATGCGAACTATCAATACACCGCCTTAAAGCAAGCCGCAAAAGTGACACCCTTAACCTTTTTTCTTCTGCTCAATGCCATTATTAATCACGTACCTTGGTTTTTTCTTCCTCTGTACTTACTCTTACCCACGTTATTACTGACCATCCCACTCATCGCAAGAAAACACCGGCACAGTTTATTGGCAGTAGAAACCTCAATCATTCAACCTCACCACGTGCGAATACACTTATCGACAATAGACCAGGCATTTAATCGGCAAACGTTTATTGAGTTGTTGCAATTGACTGACTTACTGAAGAAAAAAGGAATAACCACCATCACCCTTTCCTCTCCTTTGTTTTTTAAAGGAAAAAAACAGAGAGCAATGCATCACTTTATTACTCAATTAGAAAAACACCACATTACGGTACAATCCAAAGTCTCTCACTGGGTTACCTTTCCACTGGGCACCTTGATGCTGATGTATTATAAACACCTAAAAAAATCACCCAGCTTAACCAATACCCCTCTTACCCACTGGCATACCTACACACTGCATCTTTAATTTACACGCTTAATGAGATAAATCAGTCATGATTTACTTGAGCTAAGTGTGCAACAAGCGCAGTGCGTTAG
Source organism: Aliivibrio sp. SR45-2 (assembly GCF_963890165.1). Lineage (NCBI taxonomy): Bacteria > Pseudomonadati > Pseudomonadota > Gammaproteobacteria > Vibrionales > Vibrionaceae > Aliivibrio > Aliivibrio sp. SR45-2. The sequence goes on from NZ_CAWPRC010000022.1 coordinate 90,678, forward strand.
GCTTCTACAAAGGCTCTTTATGACACATTCATTTACGGCATTGGCCATCGCGCTCATGCTGAGCACCCTTTCGTCTTCTGTTTATGCCAGCGCCCGCTCTTATGACGGCTGGACGTCAACCTATTCTCGCTCAAGCCCGTTACGGGCGTGCCCAAAACATTGCGAGTTAATCACAACAAGCAGCCAAGTCTATGGCGTTCCTAGCTCATTAATTTTGGCCATCATCAAACAGGAGAGTAATTTCAATGCAAACGCCCAGAGTCACAAAGGCGCCAAAGGGTTAATGCAGTTAATGGACATGAACTCGACGGGCATTGACCCCTTTAATCCCAAAGAAAACATAGAAAGAGGCACGGCTTTGCTGTCTCGTTTGCTTGGTCAATACGACAGTATTGAGTTAGCCCTGGCCGCGTACAACGCGGGAGAGGGAAACGTCAGAAAATATGGCGGTATCCCGCCATTTAAAGAAACACGAAACTACATAAAAAAAGTCATGCATTACTATCAAGGATACCAATGATGAAACGACACCTACCGCTCTCTTTTCTTTTGTGCCTACCTCTCTTTATTTCACTCACTTACTCACCACCATTAATGGCCGCCTCTGATGACGCCTGTGCCATTTGGATGTGTTTACCGACAGGGTTTGGTGAAGGGTGCGATGGACCCCACCGAGAATTTAGAAAACGAACGTTAAGACATCAACCGGCGATGCCGAGGTGGTCTTCTTGCCAAAAAGAAACGGAGGTTGGCCCTCCAGTTCGAGACGTTTACACCAATAAAACGGGCGTTGCTGCCGTCATCCCCGCGCATACGGTGTGTGCACGTCATGATAAAAATGGCTGTCTTTTTTCTCAACACATTGAAGAGAAAATAATCAAAGACCGTCAATGTCGCTATAGCTCAAAAAATGGCACGCGCACACCGACGGGCTGCACGCATACCCTCAATTACACCGAGATTTATAAGAACGGTTTTCTCTTTGGGAAAACGTCGTACTACTAATCTTATCCACAAAAAATACGCACAACCTGTACATGGACATTATCAATGAATAACACAATAAGTACTATCTTTGGTGAGGTGCCGATTGCTAAGCAGTATGAATGGCAATGGGTTGAAGATAATTTCAAACCCCTTAAAAAGTGGTTTCAATGTGAAGGCGTGACCGAAATCTTTGTGGATAGGTTTGATTCGATTTCCATCGAGAGAAATGGAAAAATAGAAAAAACTGACAGCACCTTTGGCAATGAGCAAACGCTTCAAAACCTCATTACTCAAATTGCACTGTGCCTCAACCAAACCTTAACCGATGAATCCCCCATCATGGACGCAAGATTGCCAGATTGTTCTCGATTGTGTTGCACCATGCCAAGCGTCACGCCTCAAGGCGCAACCATCACGTTACGTGTGGCACCCAAAGACTTAATCAGTCTTGAACAATTGGTTGAGTTTAAAACCCTGAGCGCTGACATGGCCAACACCTTACAGAGACACATTGAACAAGGCAGCAACCTCATCGTTTCTGGAAATACCGGCTCAGGAAAAACAACACTGCTTCGCGCCTTAGCGCGATTCATTCCTCTGAACGAGCGCATCATTACTTGTGAAGATACTCAAGAGTTGTATTTAGATTGGTTGCGCTATCGCGTATCACTCGAAGCCCCGAATCGAAAAGGCAGTGAAGTCGAAATGAAGAATCTGATTGAAACCGCCCTTCGTATGAGGCCCGACAGAATATGGGTCGGTGAAATAAGAAAAGCGGCGGCCGCCGATGCCTTTCTGCAAGCCATCAACACGGGCCACTCAGGTTGTGTGACCACCATTCACGCCAACAACACAATTGATGCGGTATCGCGCTTACAGTATCTCATTGCAAGCCAAGGCCTGATTAGTTTTGAGTTAGCAGAAAAACAAATCATGGGCTCTGTAAATGTCCTGATCCACGCCAGTCGTCATGCCGACTACGGCAGACGAATAACCGAAATCACGGAAATTAAAAACGGAAAATTCATTCCCGTTTTTACGTTTAATCCTCAAACCATGGAGCACGAAATAAACTAAAGCCCGATCACTTATCATTCGTGGGAAGTTCAATTGGCCATGGATAAATAAGTACTTGTTTAAGGATCTCTTGCCACAAAAAGTGACTTTTAAGTGGGTTGTTATGCTTTGCCGGTACATTAGATGCACTCGCCCAAAAACGCGGCCCCGGTTCATTTGTTGTTTGAGAAACAACAAGCGCACTTAACGCTGGCGCACCAACCTCTGCGAGTCGTTGATTTAGCTGACTCAAGGAGACTTCCCAAGACTGAGGTGAATACCACTCTCTCGTTTTAAGTTTATAATCATTCGTTAAATCAGAATACGTTTTCGGGTTCTTCCATGACACCAAGATGTCATAAATAATATGGATATCTGCGCTCACTTCTCTATCCTTTTTATAATAACCGATGATTAACATATAGTTATAAAAAGAGAAATACTCTAGCTTAAAAAGAAAAATATAATTTTTTCTACACAAACCTGTGTACTGAGCCTTTAAATGAAGTCATCCCCTTATTAACTAACGCCTGATATTGGTACTTCATCAAACAACGTCCCTCTTCTTCGTTGATATATTGAGCCCCTTCAATTTTTATCTTCAAAGATAAAAATGAAACACGATCCAACAATGCACTATCAACCCCCTCAAGATGTGAATACCCTTGGACCAACATTGATAAATACCTTTCATCATTTCTATTAATATTCGTGTTAATAAAAAACCCATTAAGAACGTGTAGTCGCTCCCCATTATCTTTAACGACACACACCAGATAAACATAACGATACGGGAGATCATTGCTCGTTAATTCATACACTGTATGTGACATTTTATTGTCGTTGAAAACACAAGAAAACGGAACGTAAGCGCGTTCATTTCTCATTTCAAACCCTCATCAAATCAACTGCCTCCACTGTACGTTGATACAACAAATTGAACATGTACCGAACGTGAAGTGACTCGAAAATCACAAAGCATTTAGAAAAGAATCTCATCGAGCTCAACAACCAACCCTCAAAAACTAACTCTTAACATCAAAGGATCTCCTATGACTCCAGTATTAAAAACACTCTTAAACACACGAACGCTTCGTAAAGCACTTAACCAAGCCACACTAAAACAACGTGAAAGCGTACTTAATAACATCACTCTATTGAACGATGAAATTAAAGCCACACTCCAAAAAAAAGCCGAAGAGGACGCACTAAAACAGCAAGAGCTTGAGCTATTCAAACAACACATCATTGAGAAAGGCATCGACTTTACGGCTCTCTCAAAACTCATGACAGGCAAATCCAAAGCCAACAAGAAACCCGTAAAAGAAGCCACCGACAAACCACAAACCAATCCCATTTATCACTACGAAAAAGACGGTGAAATGAAACAATGGAATGGCAAAGGTGACACACCAAACGTCATAAAAAAAGCCCTTGAAAATGGATTAGAATTATCCGACTTTCTGAGAAAGGAGTCATAACGATGAGTCAGATTGATAAATTAAGCGGCTGCGAAATAAGTAAAATTATCGAAGGGATTGGTTACGATAATCTCTCTTTGTTTTGTGATAAAGACGAATTCATTTCTCGTTTATCCAATGAGGCTTTACTCGATTCTATCGTCAATGATAACAACAGAGACATCGAGAGGTTAATCCTCCAACTCTACTCAAGCTTGCTTGAGTATCCAGAAACGGCGGCCAATAAAACGAAAATAGAAGCCATGAAAAAACGCATTTCACTGGAAACCCTCTATTCGACATAGCAAGGCCTTTGCTTTTTTAAATCGCTCTTTCTGTCTTTTCAATCACGTCCTTTCCTCGCTTTTTCTTCTCTGTTTTTTTCTCGTCACCCTCTCGTCTTTCTCTAAAAAATAAGAGCGACATTTCAATCCTTAAGGATTGCTAAATGGCTCGAATGCTCAAGTGAAACACAACGAGCCCAAGCGAGAAAGTGAGCTGTTTTTCAAACTTAACGACGACGTGCCACGCACGAGAGAAGTTTTAGTTTGTCCTGCTTAAAAAAAGAGTCAATCGCTGAAAGCGTCCCCCATCGTGGGGGGAAGAGCGTAGCGAAATTGGTACTCTTTTTTTCAGTGCGAAGCATCTAACGCTGCGTTGAGCCCCGCGAAACCAAGTTAGACGGGGGAGCCGAAATAAACGTGTAGCCCAAGCGTAAAGCACGAGCCTCCCCAGAGGCGTTTTATTTTGGGGGCTTGCCCCGCACAACCGTTGAGTAACACGAGACCAAGCCCGTTTTGGTAGATGATTAGGCTAATTTTGAGCAAGTTAGGAACGACACGGCCAAAAGAAGCAGAAATCACCTTCAAAAGGGGCTTGGTCTCGCGTAGCGATACGGTTTGCGCGCTCTTGACTTACTCCCTGTCGGACGTTCAGGACAGAGGGGAGATGTCTGTTGACCTTGACCTTAAGAGGCTGAAAAAACACGTTTTTTATGTATCTTTAACTCGCAAGCGAGTGCCTCTTCTCGCTTTTTATTTTTCTCTCTCTCGGCTCTTGCTCTCGGCTCCACGGCTTGGCTTCCCTATAGAGCCAAGAGCAAGAGCCAAGCGGTAGAGCCGAGAATCACAATATGTTGAGGTTATTCACCATGTTCGAGTTCATCGAATTCACGCTCTTTAAAATCGCCATTCTTACAGGGTCGGCACTCTACTCATTCACCGACACCTGGGGATGGCTTATCTCTTTACTGGCAGGCGTGGGTCTACCCACGATCTACTTCGACAAACCAAAAACCGAACGAGAAGAGACGATCACCCGTCGCGCCCTCATCGCCGTATCAGTTTTATTTTTTATCTTTGGTACGCTTTCAAACATCACGATCCCGTGGGTTCTGATTTGGATCCAAAACGCCCAACTCGATCACGTTGTTACGGTTGAATATTCATGGAAAGCGTATTTATTGTGGCCAAGTTTGTTCGTTGGAATGACACTTCACATCGTCGCTCGTCGTCAACTTTCACCGTTAAAAAATAAAATCAAAACGGACTTAACAAAAAAATCAGTCCTCGTTCGAGAAGAGCGAACGGACGTGAGAAACATTCGTCAGTTTTTACCTGAAACCATTGATTACAATCCACTGGATCACATTGATATTACTAAAGGGTTATTTATTGGGTTGGATAGATATCAGAAAGCTCAATTCATCCCAATGGCGGATTGGCAAAGCCAACACGCCGATATTTTAGGAACCACAGGCGCAGGTAAAGGGGTTGCTTCAGGGATGCTGCTTTATCAGAGCATTATGGCTGATGAGGGTGTCTTTGTTATGGATCCAAAAAACGACGAATGGGCACCCCATTTATTTAGATATGCATGTGAGAAAGCTAAAAAACCCTTTTATTTAATCGATCTGAATCGTAAAGAATATCAACTCGATTTATTTGCAGGCATTAATGAAGATCAAATTGAAGAACTACTCGTGGCCGGATTAAGTTTGGCCGAAAAAGGCGACATCGCCGACTTCTATCGTATCGCTGATAGAAAAGCCGCTCGTGAGTCACCTCAACTCGCCAGCACAGAAGAAAGAAGATCCATTGAGTCATTATTTAACAGTGATCATGTCCAAAGCCTTGTTGAATCAGCAAAAGCCTTTCATGGAAAAATGGAAGAGCTTGCCTTGGTTAAATCCATCAATGCCATTGGCGGATTAAACTTAAAAGATATTTTTGATAACGGGGGGTGCTGCTACTTCATCGGCTCAATGCGCAACAGTAAAGTTATCATTGCACAACGCATGATTTTAATTCGATTGTTTCAATTGGCCGAAGAGCGTGACCGTGTAAAAACCAAACCCAGACCCATCGCCATTTTTTTAGCCGAGCTGAAATACCACTTATCAAAAGCGGCCATCGAAGGATTAGGGGCCGCACGAGATAAAGGCATTCATATCATCATGGATCATCAATCGGTGGCCGATTTAAAAG
>NZ_CAWPRC010000023.1:0-2698 GCF_963890165.1 Aliivibrio sp. SR45-2
TGTTATGGATAATTATTATCCGACCTACCAAGATGCGTTGGATCATAAGCTTTTCACTCGGGGTTGGTTACCCAATATTTTGCCTGAATCAACGAAAAAAATTGAGGTAAGTAATGACCTTGACCTTAATACATCGGTTGGTCGCTTTGTTATCGATAAACAAGATCGCGATGCTTTTATATTGCAGCTTACTCTTGTGGACATCAAAAAAAATAGCTTTGAATATTATTCCGGCCAAAGTGTTTGGGCATTTAATCTGGAAGACAATGGCGTTGTTCGTTATACGTTGTCAGTTAATAGATAATGTTCTCGCTAACATTACGTACATTCAGAATATGAGGACAGATTGATGAGTACTCCAAAAGTGGCGATTATTACCGGTGGTGGTCGAGGCATTGGTGCCGCAACCTCACTACTTTTTTCAAGAGAAGGCTATGCGGTGTGTATCAACTATAAATCGAACGCAGTCGCCGCGAATAAATTAGCTAAAACAATAATCGCAGAAGGCGGGAAGTGCATTACGGTTCAAGCGGATGTGTCTTGCGAAGAAGAGGTCACTCGACTATTTTCTACGGTTGATAGTGAATTAGGTACGCTATCTGTTCTTGTTAATAATGCCGGTATTTTGAAAACGCAATCACGCTTAGAAGACATGACAGCTGATCGGATCAACGCCATACTTACAAATAATGTCACGAGCTATTTTTTATGTTGTAGAGAAGCGGTCAAGCGTATGTCTACTCGACATGGTGGTTTAGGAGGTGTGATTGTTAATGTGTCTTCTGGTGCCGCACGGTCGGGCTCTCCCAATGAGTATATCGATTATGCCGCGTCAAAAGGTGCGATTGATACTTTAACGAAAGGGTTGTCTTTGGAAGTTGCAGCAGAAGGCATTCGAGTTAATTGTGTTCGCCCGGGGTTAATTCATACCGATATGCATGCCGATGGCGGAGAGCCAGAGCGAATAGCAAGGTTGAAGAGTGTGATTCCGCTACAAAGAGGGGGGGAACCAGAAGAAGTTGCCGAAGTCATTTATTGGTTAGCCTCAGAGAAATCGTCATTTTCTACAGGGAATTACTTAGATTTAGCTGGCGGCTTGTAAAATACCCACATCAATCACTGCTATTTATTACGCTCGGTACCTTAGGGGCGAGCGTTTTTGTTTTAAAGATATTGATGATCGTTTTATATAATATCGACAACCAAGATTAAATTACCTATTGGTAATGGCTTTTTATTATCCATATTAAATGTTAATGAATAAGGTTTGGTTTCATTGTTCGTCTTACTGTTAAGACCTCCAATTTTCAAATGGTGATTAACGTCATACTTTAGTGTTATATCCGACCGTATAATTACTTGCCTCAATAATAAGGCATTATGTTTAGGAATATAAAATGAAAAAAATAGCATTAATTATATTGGTTAGTTTTGGTATGGTCGCAGGAGCGATGGCTCACTCAGGTGGTACTAATTCAAGTGGTTGTCATACCAATCATAAAACGGGTGATTATCATTGCCATAATCGTAAATAAGCCAAAAATAGATTAAGTATCAACACGTTTAGTGACACTTGGCACGCTATGTTGTTGAGTGTTTTTGATTTTTAATATTAATTTTTAGGTATATCGCATAGTAATAAATGTGTTAATCGAGTGTTGTTTCTTTGATTGCTATAGTGGTATTCTCGCGTCATCTTTTTCTAACGTTTTTATATAAATAGGCATTTATGAAATACACAGTTGCTTTCATATTGGTATTAATTTCGAACTCAAGCATGGCAAAAACCATGGATATTTATGATACTAAAAGAGAACGAAATATTCCGATAACCGTCGACTTACCGGCTGAAAATAGCATTTGTACGATCAGTAATAAGTGCAATGTTGCTTTTATTAGTGCTGGATATCGAGTGCCATATTTAAAGTATGAATTTATTACTCAGCAATTAAATAAAATGGGCTATTTGACGGTAGCGGTTGATCATGAGTTGCCAAATGATCCTCCTTTATCGAAAAAAGGGGATTTATATAAGACGAGAATTGAAAGTTGGCAACGTGGGGCGGTTACTCTCGACTTTTTGCAAAGCAACTTATCTAATCGTTTTCCTGAGTATGATTTTGAAAATCTATTATTGGTAGGGCACTCAAATGGGGGGGACATCTCAGCATGGTTAGCCTCAGAGAATAAAGCGTATATAAATAAAATAATTACGTTAGACAATCGTCGAGTAAAGCTGCCAAAAACAAATGATATTAATGTGTTGTCTATAAGAGCGACAGAATATCCAACTGTAGATAGTGTGTTGTTAACAGAACAAGAGCAACGTAAATACCAAGGTTGTATCGTTGAGATTGAAAACTCAAAGCACATGGACTTAACGGATTACGGTTCGAAAGAGGTTATGGAAAAAACTAAACTCATTATTAAAGGTTTCCTCTCGGGAGAGGGTTGTCATGCATTGAAAGAAGAAGCATAAATACAAATGATACGCTCGTATTATTAGCATGCGAGTGTTTTCTTTTTAATATTTTTTCTTTAAAAATCAATTTTTATGTTGGGATTTAACAAGGGCTCCCTATGCTTAAAAACATTTATGATGATATGTGGAATTCTTCTTATCAAAAAATAGAGAATGGCCAGTGTGATATCGATAGATTCATTCATGATCGTAAGGATACACGAAGAGGCATTACCG
>NZ_CAWPRC010000024.1:0-2682 GCF_963890165.1 Aliivibrio sp. SR45-2
TGTTCGTGAGGTGGAAAAAACAAGCTTCTTTAGATCATTATATTGCTTATGCTACTACGCATGTTATGGAGCGATTAAACATTATCTCTTACCGATAAAGAATAAAATCATAAGTAAATAATCATACCTAATTTAACTTTATTCTACTCGTATTTTATTTGTATGCTTACATGGGCAAATAGAAAAAGTGCGACTAAATATACTGCTTAGACATTATGTAGTATCACGCAACACCCATTTATATATACTTAAAAAATAATTACATTCCTATAGGAAGTCTATTCATGATTAACGCATATCTATTTGTGTTTCTCGTCTCATTTGTCAGTTTATTTATCATGCGCAAAGTGGCTAAGCGCGTTGGATTGGTTGATAAACCGAATGAGCGAAAGCATCATAAAGGAGTCATCCCACTCATTGGTGGTATTTCTATCTTCACAACCTTATGTATTGGATTACTTTTATTTTTCCCAATCAATGAAAATTTGATCATGTACCTAAGTTGTGCAGCCGTATTGGTAATATTGGGCACATTTGATGATTATTACGATATCAGTTTTAAAGTTCGTTTACTCGTACAGACCATCATTTCGCTTATTATTATCTTTGTGGGTGGACACAGCTTACATCAATTAGGCTTTTTGATGGGAAGTGAGACGATCATGCTTTCTTCTGTCGCGAGTGGGATCATCACTATTCTGGGTGTCATTGGTGCGATCAATGCGTTTAACATGGTTGATGGGATTGATGGCTTATTAGGTGGTTTGGCTTCGGTCACTTTCTCTGCCTTAGCGGTTGTTTTTTATTACAGTGGTAATGACTATCTTGCCCATGTGTGTGCCTTAATCGTTACGGCTATCGTGCCATACGTGATGCTTAATCTTGGTTTTCCTTTAGGCCGTCGTTTTAAAGTCTTTATGGGTGACGCAGGCAGTATGTTTATTGGCTTTACTGTGGTGTGGATGTTAATTCGTGGTTCACAAGAGCCTTCGATTATTGCGTTTAAACCCGTGACGGCATTATGGTTAATTGCGGTTCCGCTGATGGATATGGCAACAATTATGATCCGTCGTGTTCGTAAAGGCCAATCTCCTTTCAAACCAGACAGAGAGCATTTACACCATATTTGCCAACGTTTAGGCTTATCGTCGTACATGACCTTGTTCTTAATCTGTACTGTCGCAACACTTTGTGCTTGTTATGGTATTTGGGCAGATTTAAACGGCGTTCGTGAATCGGTGATGTTCTTTAGCTTCTTAGCATTATTTGGCGTGTATTTTATGACGATCAGTTATATCTGGCGTATCACGACATGGGCACATAAGTTGTTTGGTAAGCGAATATCGGTAGAGCTTCAGGCTGAAGCGAGTAAGTAACGTTTCGGTTAAGTGATTTTAAAATTTGAATGCATGAAAGCGGATATGACTGGCTAGGTTATATCCGCTTTTTTTTTGCTTTTGGTATGCTTACCCGAAGAGGGGATGTATATATCAAACCACATTGTTCTGTTTGGCTTATTAAGGACGTATAGAGTGCTCTTCACCCTAGTTAACATTTCCGTTATACTCTTGTTAGACCATTATATTATTGTTTATCTTGAGGTTAGCTTCGTAAATTTTTGTTAAAATTATTAATAATAAAAAGGGTGTTTATTATCTAGTTCTACTTCCTTTAAAGATAATGAAAAATCAATGCTAGGGAGCACGTATTGAATCACTTGGTGTCTTTATTTTTGACAAAGAAATAACAAGAAGTATGGGTTATCGAGACATGCTTCAGTACTCTCAGGATTATGATGACATAACAAAATTTTACAATTTGAATTAATGCAATGATTTTAGTCGTAAATGGCTGTAAATGTTGGTTAATTTTAATTTTTTATCAATCTTGAAATTAGAAAATATTAATGCTAACGCGGTGGGGATGCGTATAACCTCTGGGCGGTAGCGTACCTAAAATGGACCTTTGAATGAAAAATAAACATTTACAACAACCGATGAGATTTCTTTCATCTTATCAATCAAATAATGAAATCGACTTAAACGAATTGCTTTTAACCTTATGGCAAGGAAAAGTTGCTATCACGTTATGTACGTTTCTTTTTATGATGGGAGCTTTTTCTTCTACTAGTATGCAACCAAATGTGTATGAATCAAAATCTATACTGTTAGTCGATACATCAAGATTACAGCTTAATCTAACCTCTCGTTCAATTTATCCTTATGTTAGTAGTAAGGAAATTAAGACAGAGATGATGGGTCTCATGGGGGAGGATTCTGGATTAAATGGAATCAATGTTGCAATTTTAGGTCCAAATCAAATCGTATTATCGCAACAAGGGGAAGATCCCGAGGTTATTTACCGTAATTTGTCGTTTTTTGTAACCCATGTGAATTCATTAGTTAAAAAAAATGAACGTCAAGAGATAGAAATAACATTAAAACCAACTAAGCAACTTATTGAGTCTACATCAATAGATGCGGTGAAAGATGTTTTAGCTGAAAAATATGCACAACAATTGTACAGTGTTGCTCTTTTAGAACAAGAATCTACAAAAATTGTAAGCGTGGTTATGATGCCATTAAAAGCAACTCAACATATAAAGCCAAAACGTGATTTGATTGTTATATTAGGAGGATTGTTTGGTTGGATACTGTCAGCAGCAGCTGTGCTGATTTGGGG
>NZ_CAWPRC010000025.1:0-2658 GCF_963890165.1 Aliivibrio sp. SR45-2
GCAAAAACTGCAATCTTTCTTTCAATTCTTTATTTATATGTCGACGGCGGTTGCTATCTTTATGTTGAGTTTTAGAGTTGATGATCGCGTACTTGCACTCATTGGAGGAACGATTGCAGTATCCGTAGGTTTTGCATTAAAAGATTTAACCGCATCGTTCATTGCAGGGTTAACGGTTATGATAGATCGTCCATTCCAAGTAGGTGACCGCGTCACTTTTGAGGGGCATTATGGAGACATTATTGCGATAGGTCTACGGTCAGTACGAATGCAAACACTTAATGATGACATTGTAACGATACCGAATAATAAATTTTTAAATGACGTAACCGTGAGTGGAAATTATGGTGGGATTGATATGCAGGTTGTGATCCCTTTTTATATTGGAATGGATCAGGATATTAATAAGGCACGGGATATTATACAAGAGGCTGCATCTTCAAGTCGGTATATTCATTTACCAAAACCAGTCGTTGTTTTAGTTAAACAAACGATTACAGAAAATTATCTGGTGATCCAACTTACGTGTAAAGCTTATGTTGTTGATATTAAATTAGAAAAGTTATTCGAAACCGATATTACTTTACGTGTAATGCAAGAATTTAGAAAAGAAGACATTATGCCTCCAACGATAGCAATTCAAAAGAAATAGAATTGAGCTAGGACGGTTATACCAATCGTTTATTTATGACGTTTAAATAGAAGAAGGGGCATTCAGGTTTATAATAAATAAAGCCAATAAGGGTCGTGATCTTACTGGCTTTATTACGATTAATTAACGTGATTTATTTGTTTAATTTTAGTTATATCGTAATCGGAATTGATGTCATAAATATTGCCTTGATCGGTATAAATAGTAAAACCGGCATCACGAGAAAATACTTTTTCAACCTTACCTGGTAATTTTTTACTTCTTAAACCGCCACCAGACTGTTGGAACCCCCATGTATCAAGGAGGAAGTGGGGTGATGGTTCTCGTAGAAAGACTCTGGTAAGCAAGTAAGCGCCACCGTTCGCGTTAAATGCGGATATATCCTCTTTTGATACAAGGAAATTTGCATCAGAAAACTTAATGTGGTTTGGTCTGTTTTCATCATAATAATAATATTTAATGTATTCGCCAAACGTAACTTCTGCATTGATATCCCATATACCTTGCCATGAGATGATATGTCCATCTTTACGTATTGCGGTATAACCATTTGTGTTAGTTGTTATATCGATAATATTGATTAATTTGTCGACTTGCTTTACTTGTTCAGAATAGATATTACCGCCACTAAAAATCGTACCCCATGTAATGACGTCACCATCAAATGTGAGTGCAGCAAAAGATCCAGAAGCTCCGACGATTTTTTTTACATTCGTTAGCTTCGTCTCTAATTTATGCTCGGAGTGTTTTTTTTCTGGCGCATAAGCGGCAGGAATAGAAATCTGTTTGTAGCCTTTACCACAGATAGGATCATAGGCTGGTTCATAATCAGGATCAAACTCATAGTCTGGGTCATCACCATATGGAGCATAATCATCAAGTAATTCAGGGACACATTTTTTACTTGCTTTAAAGTAAACTTGCTCAAAACTATAATAGTCATAAATAAATGCCCCCCCTTTGGTTCTGCTTCCCCATGTATCAACGGTTCCATCTGATTTTAGAAAGGCAAAAGCACTATCATTTGCGATGATGTTAGTTACGTTTTGGCTAACTAACTCACCTTGTGTTTTTGCTAATTTCCCCCATTGATACAGATAACCTTGATCCGTTAAAAGGGCATAGTTACCTTTATAATCATATTTTAATTCGACAAGGTGAGTGATATCTCCTTGTATATCGGTACATGATATTTTTCCGGTGTCTTCAAGTAAGCAAGCTTTGCCTTCTTCTGTCTGGAGCACTGTGCTGCTTTCGCTGGTTAAAATATCAATGACATTATCAATACCCAGTTTTTTGTTCATGTGATTAGTACTACCAATGACATAAACATTACCAACATTAGTTAATATTGAGAAATAGGTATTCGCAGAATTAACTTTTTTAACGCTTTCAAGATTGATTGCGTTAATTAATACTTCACTCTGTATATTCTTTGGTCCCCATAAATAAAAATCACCATTCGTTTTAACACCAGAAAATGCACTGGAATTAGCATAAATAGAGGTAAATTCATTATTATCAGAAGAGGGTATTTTTTGAAAATGATTCTCAGCTTGATAAGCAAAGCTACCATCAAGAATATGATTCCATTCAAGAACATGGCCATCATTAAATAAGGTGACTTTACTGTACTTGTTATCTACTTGTTGAAGAGGAAAAGCTTTGTAGAATGTTTTTACGAATGGTTTAGTCACTTGTTCTTTATAATTAAGTTGTGCTGATACCGTAATAGGCAAAAGGTGTTCGTTTTCTTTTAAGTCATATTCGCAATTATTTGAAACCTCTGTTTCACCAACAAGCCACTGACAAGATATAGTTTCAGAATGATCCGTAATACTATCGGTTGAAAAAACAACCTTTAAAGAATCGAGACTAGCATAGTCGTTTACTGGTTGTTGTGTATAAAGCATTGATTTCAAACTTATGCCATCAAGTTTGACGGTTTTCTCTGGCTTGATAAGATTATCTGTTTTATCTGTTTTATCTGTTTTATCTGTTTTATC
>NZ_CAWPRC010000026.1:0-2595 GCF_963890165.1 Aliivibrio sp. SR45-2
AGAAAGGAATAAGCTGAAGGAATCAGCATACTATCAAGGATTTGATGCATGGAGCACCATTAGTAGCCGGATTGCTGCGAGTAAAGTTATAACCCCGTTAGACGAGAGTCTAGCGGGGTTTTTCTGTTTGGGATAAAGTAAAAGTCTATACGCTGCGCTAACTAGAGGCTAGAACGCTTCGCTTCTATAAGAGCAAAAGCTGATTTAGAATCTTGATGAAATATGGTATCAGCAACCTCCTCTAACTCCCCCTTATATTGATATTATCGATCCCAGTAAAGTAATGCATAGACAAAGGGGGAGAACTTTCATTGTTGCGGATATTTCAGCGATCACAATACCGTTCCTCCCCTTGAGTAAATATCTTATGTGATCACCAATGTCGATATAAGGGGAGGCTAGGAGGGATTGTGAATGCAGGGTTTAATTCTGAACTCTATTTTTTTCTCTTAAATCCCAAAAAGTCTTTTCGCATTCGCCGTCGTAATCGCATCCACATCCGCCAAGCTCATCTCACGCAAATCCGCCACACGTTGCGCGACTAATTGTGTGTACGCTGGCTCATTACGTTTACCACGATGAGGTACTGGTGCTAAATATGGGCAATCGGTCTCTAGAATTAAGTAATCCATATTCAAGTGAGGAATGATTTTATCCATTCCGCCATTTTTAAAGGTAGAAACACCGCCTAATCCTAAATGAAAGCCTAGATCATTGATTGCTTTTGCTTCGTCAACCGAGCCGCCAAAACAGTGGAATGTGCCTGATAACGAGCCATCCTGTTCTTTTTTTAGAAGGCTTAATGTTTCTTCAATAGAATCACGAGTATGAATAACAACAGGCAACGTCATTTCTTTTGCCCAGTTTAATTGGGTGATAAATGCCATCTCTTGTTCAGCTTTAAAGGTTTTGTCCCAGTATAGGTCAATACCTATTTCACCTACTGCAATGAAGTTGTGCTTCTCAAACCATGCGTGAATAGTTGCGAGAGTTTGCTTAACATCGGCGTTCACATAGCAAGGGTGTAAGCCCATCATTGAGCGGCAAATGTCAGGGTAAGCGGCTTCTGTTTGAAGCATAGGTTCAATGGATTCTAGATCGATATTTGGCAGTAATATTTGATTAATACCTTGTTCTAAAGCTCGCTGAACAACCGCATCACGATCGTCATCGAATTCTTTTGCATAAATATGAGCGTGCGTATCTATCATGATAAAAGCCTTAAAATAAAATTCTCTTTCTATCATACCAAGTTCATAGCAAAAATCAGATCTCTAAGAAAAGGAAAGAGAAATATGATGAACATTTATGGGCGATAGTTGGATTCAAAAGACGATGGGTATATATTGAATGCATCATAAATACAAAAGGAGCTCAGTGTGTCTGTATCCATTCAAGGTGCGTTTCCAAACCGTCGTATGCGTCGTATGCGTAAGCATGAATTTAGCCGTCGTTTAATGGCTGAGAACCAACTAACCGTTAATGATTTAATCTATCCAATGTTTGTGCTGATGGGTAAAGATCGTCGTGAAAGCGTAGATTCTATGCCTGGCGTTGATCGTTTATCGATTGATTTACTGCTTGAAGAAGCACAGCGTTTATATGAGTTAGGTATCCCTGCCATTGCATTGTTCCCGGTTGTGTCTCAGGACGTAAAAAGCTTATGTGCAGCAGAAGCTCATAACCCTGAAGGCCTTGTTCAACGTGCCGTTAAAGCATTGAAAGAGCACATTCCTGAGCTAGGCGTGATCACTGATGTGGCATTAGACCCATTCACCACTCATGGGCAAGACGGGATCATCGATGAAGATGGTTACGTAATGAATGACATCACAACGGAAGTTTTGATCAAACAAGCGCTTTCTCACGC
The DNA here is from genome assembly GCF_963890165.1 of Aliivibrio sp. SR45-2. Classification (NCBI taxonomy): domain Bacteria; kingdom Pseudomonadati; phylum Pseudomonadota; class Gammaproteobacteria; order Vibrionales; family Vibrionaceae; genus Aliivibrio; species Aliivibrio sp. SR45-2. The sequence continues at coordinate 1,871 of NZ_CAWPRC010000026.1, forward strand.
TGAAGCGGGTGCAGATGTTGTTGCACCATCAGATATGATGGATGGTCGTATTGGTGAAATCCGTAAAGCGCTAGAAAAAGCGGGCCATGTTCATACACAAATCATGGCGTACTCTGCAAAATATGCCTCTTGTTATTACGGGCCGTTCCGTGATGCCGTTGGTTCTTCGTCGAATCTTAAAGGTGGCAACAAGAAGAACTACCAAATGGATCCAGCCAACAGCGATGAAGCGATTCATGAAGTAGCAATGGACATCAATGAAGGCGCTGACATGGTCATGGTGAAACCGGGTATGCCATATCTGGACATCGTTCGTCGTGTTAAGACTGAGCTTCAAGTTCCAACCTTTGCTTATCAAGTATCAGGTGAATATGCGATGCACAAAGCCGCTATTATGAATGGTTGGTTGAGTGAGCGTGATACGGTGATGGAGTCGTTATTGTGCTTCAAACGTGCCGGCGCTGATGGCATCCTAACTTACTTTGCAAAAGACGTAGCAGAGTGGTTGGCGGAAGAGAAGAAATAAGATCAGGGTTCAGATCGCTTCGCTTAAAGGTTTCAGGGGTGGGTGTGGTGAGCTTTGGTGTTAACTAGAGACTATACGCTGCGCTAACTAGAAACGATAAGAGCGAGAATCTTGTAAGTTCTTTAATTCTAAAAAACAAAAAAGCATGATGATTTTAGTTAATCATCATGCTTTTATTTTTCCTGAATCCTGAATCCTG
>NZ_CAWPRC010000027.1:0-2512 GCF_963890165.1 Aliivibrio sp. SR45-2
TGCGCTCTTCATCACTAACTTCATCAAGTGCATCAAAGAAAACCTTTAGCTTTTTAGCTAAAAGTACATCTCTAATAGAGCGACCAATAGCCATTACATTTACAGCAGTATTAACAACTGGAATACTTTTAACTAATTCATTATCAATTAGCTGATCAATAACAGTTTCAAGTGTATCAGTGCTTAAATTAATTAAATTATTTTTATTCATAAATACTCGATAAATTGGGTTAACGCCTGCATAACACGTTTACTACTATGCAATTATACTTGAAATTGACGCCTTAAAACGAGAAACACCCGACAACCTGAGATGCCGAGTGTAGTAAATCGTGTTGATGCATTTGTTATGCGCTGATTACTTTTCTCATATTATGGCTAACCACTTGATAACCTATGCTATTATATAAAGCTTGAGCTGCTGTATTATGACTAAAAACATGAAGACCTAAACTTGTTACTCCAAGATCTGCAACTACTTTCTCAATGCAATGAAGTGCTGATTTGGCATAACCTTTTCTACGATAATTTGAATATATTCCTACATCATATATAAAAGCGGACTTCGTAATGGTTTGATCTTCAACTTTTACCCAAATATAACCAACGTTATTACTACTTTTGCTCTCTATGATATCAAATAAGTAATTATTGTGACTTTTTAAGCCTTCAGGTAATAGACGACCATACTCTTTTTTCGACCTATTTAATGCACCTAATTCATCCCATCGGCCTGATTGAATATTTTCATTAGCATAAGCAGGGATAACTTGATTTAAGTACTCTAAGAATGAGTCTTCATTCATCGGTTTTAATGATATATCCATATTATTTTGAACCCTCCATTTCAACATTGTCGCATAACGCCTGCATAACACGTTTGCTACTATGCAAAACAAACTGAATTTTACTGCCTTAATCACTGAAATTAAAGGCAAACTGACAACGCCGAGTGTAGCAAATCGTGTTGATGCATTTGTTAACTGAATTAATAATACCACTTTGCTTTATTGTAATAATTAGATTGAAGCTCAATTAATGATACGGCTGAATGAATGTTAACTGTTTTAGTCATAATCAATATCGCCTTGCATGCAAGAATAGTAGCAATTAATAAAAACACCCCCATCCATACAAAATTGAAAGTCAAATACGATATTTCAAATAATCTATTGTATTCAAACAGGTTGAATGCAGCGATAAACAGTGTTGATGATAAAGATGACGTTAGTACATAATAAAGCCAATTCTTAACGCGATTATAGCTTGGCTCAAATAGCTTTCTTTTATGATTTTGGTAAGTATCTTTAAGCACAAACCGACCTTTAGCTATATTTAAATATTTCCGCCCTTCTCTATAATACTCTATTGATTGAGTTGGATTATCTTGATTCAATAACAATTCAATTATTTCAAAGTTGGTTTTAATTCGGAAGATCGAGTAAAAAACTTGCTCAACTATTAGTTTTTTCGCCAAATTTTCAGTTTCTTGCATTGATTCATAAAGAAGCTCTAAATTTGAATTTTTAAAATGTCGATTAGAATAAAGCCAACTATTTAGTAACTTAAATAAAGGTACCATAGCTAAAGCTGATGCCATAAAAGCAAAGAAAAGACTATAAGGTTCGTATAATCCCTTAATCATGATTCATTATCCTTAATTCATTTAACGCCTGCATAACACGTTTGCTACGATACAGACTTAGCTGAATTTTAACGCCTTAATCACTGAAACTAAAGGCAAACTGATAACGCCGAGTGTAGCAAATCGTGTTGATGCATTTGTTATGCCTTTTCATCTAGAGACTCAACCTGAGTATTCAAAATATTATGCATCATGATGAGAGAAAATTTAACACCGTCTTTTTCTGTCAAAATATCCTTTAGGTAAATTTTAGTTTCGTCATAGCTACTTGGAAAACTAATTGAGATATAAGTCATTTTTTGGCTAGAAGGTTCCCAAAAGCGGTATTTAACAGGTTTAGAATTACTGAACTTCGTAAGAAAACGGTCTATTGTTAACCCACTTCTTTGCCAGTTTGCCATAGGTTTATTAATCCAGACTTCATCCCAACATTCAAAGAATGGGAAATGAGCTAATAAATTCCGCACAAACTTGAATAATTGCCCACCAATTTCAGCTTCCATTGGAGGCCGCTGAGTTTTCATTATTTCTAATACATGCTTGAGTGGGTCGTATGATAGTAATTCCGAATAAACAGCAAATGTGGCTGAAACTTTACTAAAGCGATACCAATCATCTTTAATCCAGAAATTATCACTCATTATTTCTTCATATAAATCATAAAAGCGATTATATGCATACTTTAGGAATAACTCTTCAGATTCTGTAGGTTTCATTTGTTTTCTCATTATCAAAAAAGAGGCATAACGCCGCCATAACACGTGCTGACGACCAACTTTCCAAACCAATTATACTTTAAACCGCGAATGCCGAATGTTATAAGCATCGTGTTGATGGCTTTGTTACACGATCTTTGTCAACGCTTCC
>NZ_CAWPRC010000028.1:0-2475 GCF_963890165.1 Aliivibrio sp. SR45-2
CTCGCTAATGGACTATTGATTGCTTTACGATTTGCAAAGGCCCACTCAGTAAATGACTCTTGCTCTACTGCTGTTGATTCATCAAACCAATATTTCGTCATTTCTACCGGTTTAGAATCACTCACAACGTCAATCACCGCAACAGGTAAAGGAGCGGTCGTATTCATATTCGAGTTAAATTTTCTCTCATCTAAAATTGCTTGAAAATAACCAGCCGGGATTGAAAAAGACAACTTAGACATATTATTTGTCGTGTTAACATCATACGTTAACCCGTCTTTAGCTGATTTTTCAATTTCGTTATTATCAATAGGAAACGTAAAATATTGAGTTGCAGTGCAGTGCTCTGTACACGATTCCGTAGAAGGCGAATAAGCGGTTAATTTTTCTTCTATTCCATTAAAGACAACCGAATTGTATTCATAACTGCTTCTAAAATAACTCAATTCAACGGCTATGTATGATTCTGGCGCTATTTTGTCTGTCGTTGGATAATTAGCAACAACATGTGATGTGTTTCTTAGTGAATTAGCTCCAATGCCTTTATTCTCTATCGGGGTAATATTTTTTCCTTCAATGGAAATATAATTATACTTTCTGGTAACTTCATTTATTGCATCAGAAAAATCATCATCACTAGATAATGTTGAGCATCCACTTAGTAATAATATGCTTAATCCAACGGTCTTTTTATACATCTTATACACCTTAAATTTTAAATGCTCTTAAAGTAAAAAGCGCCGACAAAAATTGCCAGCGCTTTTAAAGTTAGCTTAATACGAGTTTTCTTAGAAACCGTACTCTAAACCAACACGTGTTACGATATCTGTATCTGCATCACCAACAGTACGACCGGCTACACGAAGGTAAGGTACAAAACCATTATGAACAGCCATTAGCTGACCTGAAATCGTATTACTGTCAGAATCTTTGTCTGTTTTACTGTTAGTTTCAGACTCTAAATTCGCTGCGTAACCCAATTTAAAACCAATTGGGCCATTCCAGTACTGACCGATAATAGAGTAAGAACCTTGCTCTACGTTAACACCGCTTTGAGAAACGCCAGCCTTGTTAGCTTGATTGTCCAAAGATTCTACTTTATATGCCGCTGCAATACCGAAGCCAGCAGGTAATGCTGCATCAAAACCAACTAAATAAGATTGGTTATCTTGACCAGCAACACCGTTAAAATCTGAACCAGCTTCAACCGCACCCATTAACGTCACTTTTTCGAAGCTGTATTTTGCATTCGCACTTGCAAAAGATGAATCACGAGTCGCAGCACCGCCACCATTATCATTATCATCACGGCCCACAGAAGTTGCGAACGAGAAGCCACCGAACTTAGGTGAATCATAACGAACTTGGTTTGATTGACGATCGTAGTGACCAGCAATACCGCCCCAATCGAATACAGAGCCTAAGCCAGGGTTAGAGAACGGCCAGTCAACCAATTCATATAATGGCGTAAGAACACGACCTACGCGTACATTACCCCAATCGCCTGATGCACCAACAAATGTATCACGGAAACCAAGAGTACCACCAGAAACACCACCGTGGCCCCAATCAGTGCTATCTACATAACCAGATTCAATTTGCATTGTAATTAACACATTTTCAAACATTTCTTTATGTGCACGAAAACCAATGCGTGATTCATTTTCTACTACATAACCAGAACTTGCATCATTATTATCAGTTGTGTTGTAGTTAACCAACGAGATAGCAGCTACACCGTAAACTTCAACATTAAAATCAGAGTTGTTACCCACTTCTTTTGCTGTAACACCAGTAGCAACTAACGCAATAGCTGCACCTAGCAATGTTTTCTTGAACATAGTCATAATTCCTTCATTTAACTAATTAAGAAATGTAGGTCCATTTTGAATTGGCCGCCAAACGGAACCATACATTCGATTTATTGTCTGAGGTGAAATATGACAAACTTTTTTTCTAATGAAAATCTAGTTATATTTATTGAGTGATCAAGATCAAATCAGCAATTTAATAAAAAAACATAAACAAACAAAAACAATAACTTAGTCGGGGTTTTATAAGAATATAAAAAAACAACAAAAACGCAATAGTGAAGAGACTCTCACAAAAGAGTCAGTAACATATAAATCAAGAGATACAGATCACTCTTAATTTACATAAATTGATACTACTTCACTTTAAATACCAAAAAAGTGCGAACTAAGTCGCACTCTAGTAAAATCAAAAAAACCTTAACTATATGAAATTAAAGTCTTATTTATGATGGAGTAACCACGTTAAAATAGTCGACTTATCTTCTACTGACGATTTCTCATACCAATACGTCAACATCTCAAGGGATTTTGATGTACTCGCTAATGGACTATTGATTGCTTTACGATTTGCAAAGGCCCACTCAGTAAATGACTCTTGCTCTACTGCTGTTGATTCATCAAACCAATATTTCGTCATTTCTACCGGTTTAGAATCACTCAC
>NZ_CAWPRC010000029.1:0-2464 GCF_963890165.1 Aliivibrio sp. SR45-2
CGTTGTCAGTTTGCCTTTAGTTTCAGTGATTAAGGCGTTAAAATTCAGCTAAGTCTGTATCGTAGCAAACGTGTTATGCAGGCGTTGTGCGTACTGAGTCCGAAATTTTTTGCACGGTTCATCAAAAGGATCGCGGCTTTCGTAGTTTCGGCTTAGTAAGCGTTCCTTTCTTCTTTGTTGCCTTTTGGTTTTCGTATCATCAAGTTCGGCAAATTAGTCATTATTTCCATAAGTTCAGGCGTTTCAGAAGCTATTTTACGCTTCAATTGTTCTTTGGTTATGCCTCATTTTAGTCTGCATCAGTGTTTTCCTCGCAGCATTTCCAATCCCAGTTGTGGCAAGAATATTTGGTTTATCAGTTCCAAACTTGTTGAAACCAAACCGTTCAAATGGTGTAAGAAATGTATTAGTTTCCATTTATTTTATCTCGCAATTTAAGAACATTTTGTTCGCTTAATTACTATCGGTAAATTAGAATCAGGGCTTAGAAAATTTTGGCAGGGCAGTTCTTTACCAAGTTGGCCAAGCCGAAAGTAAGCACGCACAACAATCGCATCAACACGATTTATTACATTCGGCGTTCTGGGTTTGTCTTAGGTTTAGTGATTAAGGCGGTAAAATTCAGGTTGGTCTGCATGGTAATAAACGTGTTATGCCAGCGTTATGCGCTTAGGAGGAAAAATGGAAATGTTAACTGGCTCATGTCTATGTGGAAAAATTGGAATTGAAGTCCCAGATGATTTTGATTATATGGGAAATTGTCATTGCTCTGAGTGTCGTAAATTTACTGGTTCGGATTACTCATCAGTTGGTGGGATTTCATCGTCAAAATTTGCTTTTACAAAAGGTGAGGAGTTTGTTTCCATTTACTCAAAAAGTGAGGAAACAGAATTAGCATTTTGTAAGTGTTGCGGTTCAAGCTTATTTTCTAGAAAAATCACCGGTGGTAAACATAATATTCGTTTAGGTATTCTGGATAGCACACCAACGCATAAACCTAACTTTCATATCTTTGTTGCTTCAAAAGCGCCTTGGTTTGATATTAATGATGGTCTTAAGCAATTTGATAAAGGTCCAGTAAAATAGTGGGTAACTGATAGAGCGCGCATAACAAAGCCATCAACACGATGCTTATAACATTCGGCGTTTTTGGTTTGAAGTATAATTGGTTTGGAAAGTAAGTCGTCAGCACGTGTTATGGCGGCGTTATACCCTTGAATTGAACATTTCATGTATATTATAGTCAGTATATGTACTGGTGATTTATTTGTGGGGATATATATGAAATATTTATTTATGACGTTGGTTTTTTGGAGTGGTTTATGTTTAGCTGAAATCGATGTCCGGTTAAATAATCTTGAAGTGAATAATGCCCCCTTGGAAGGTGAAATCGCTTGTTACAGCATGCTTTGTAAAAATACCACTAAACCCGATAGTGTTGCTCGTGCCGGAGATTTTCCTGAACGTAATCGAAACCAAACGTTGTCATTTCTAGGTAATATGGCTTTTATCGCGGGAGAAGTAGGGTTAGCTGAAAACCTTCAAGAACCCGAAGAGGAATTAACAGTTTTGCCATAATGTAAAACGGGTATAACAAATGCATCAACACGATTTGCTACACTCGGCGTTGTCAGTTTGCCTTTAGTTTCAGTGATTAAGGCAGTAAAATTCAGCTAAGTCTGCATCGTCGCAAACGTGTTATGCAGGCGTTGTGCGTACTGAGTCCGAAATTTTTTGCACGGATCATAAAAAGGATCGCGGCTTTCGTAGTTTTGGCTTAGTAAGCGTTCCTTTCTTCTTTGTTTCCTTTTTGCTTTCGTTATCGTCAGGTTCGGCAAATTAGCCCTTATTTTCCTAACTTCAGGCGTTTCAGAGGCATTTTTACGCTTCAATTGTTCTTTGGTTATGCCTCATTTTAGTCTGTATCAGTGTTTTCCTCGTAGCATTTTCAATCCTAGCTGTGGCAAGGATATTTGGTTTATCAGTTCCAAATTAGCTGAAACCAAGCCGTTCAAATGACGTAAAAAATGTATCTGTTTTCCATTTACTTATCTCGCAATTTAAGAACATTTTGTTCGCTTAATTAGCATCGGTAAATTAGAATCAGGGCTAAGGAAATCTTGGCATGGCAGTTCTTTACCAAGTTGGCCAAGCCGAAAGTAAGCACGCACAACAATCGCATCAACACGATTTATTACATTCGGCGTTCTGGGTTTGCCTTGGGTTTTGTGATTAAGGTGGTTAATTCAGGTTGGTTTGCATGGTTATAAACGTGTTATGCCAGCGTTAACTGCTTCTTTGTTATCTGTGCAATATATTGTACATTTCAATTTTAATGAGTTAGACTTGTTCAATATTAAGTACAACTCAACAAAGAGGTAATTATGCGTATAGTTTCTTTTACTGAAGCTCGAAATGGTCTTAAATCTGTTCTTGATGGCGTAGTTAATGATGCTGACTGCAC
>NZ_CAWPRC010000030.1:0-2356 GCF_963890165.1 Aliivibrio sp. SR45-2
CACGCACAACAATCGCATCAACACGATTTATTACATTCGGCGTTCTGGGTTTGTCTTGGGTTTCGTGATTAAGGCGGTAAAATTCAGGTTGGTCTGCATGGTAATAAACGTGTTATGCAGGCGTTATGAGTATTTGTGGATTAAGAAAAGGAAGTCATTTTGTATCAGCTATATTATTACCCAAACAACGCGAGTTTAGCTCCGCACTTCTTATTACATTTCATGGGATTAGAGTATGATTTATTGTTGGTTGATAGGAAATCAAGCTTCCACAAATCAGCTGAATATTTAAAATTAAATCCAGCAGGTAGAATTCCTACATTAATTGACGATGGAATGGCAATCTTTGAAAGTTCTGCTATTTGTATTCATCTTTGTGAGCAAAATCCTAAGCATGGTTTAATCCCTCGGTTGGGGAGCAAAAGTAGACCTCAGTTTTTCCAATGGTTAGCGTACTTGAATAATACACTTCAAGCTGAGTTAATGGTTCGATATTATCCACATCGACATACAAATGATGAAAGCACTATTCCAAATGTGGTTGCCGCGCAAGATGATCGAATTGCTGAATCACTATCCGTAATTAATGATCAACTTGAGGGTAAGAAATACCTTTTAGGCGATAAAATTTCAGCCTGTGATTTCTTCTTATTTATGCTTTCTGAGTGGTGTTTACCAATTAAGCAATCGCCATTAAGTTTTGAACATTTGTCAGCTTATCTAAATCGTTTATCATCACATCCAACAATCATGGCTGTTTGCGAGTTAGAGGGTATCGATCTTAGCCCATTTAAGTAATACTCATAACAAATGCATCAACACGATTTACTACACTCGGCAATCTCAGTTTGCCGAGTGTTTCTCGTTTTAAGGCATCAATATTAAGTATAATCGCATAGTAGTAAACGTGTTATGCAGGCGTTAACTCGCAAAGGATAGTAGTATGTTTGAGAATAAATTATTTAGATTTCGTACGTTTAGTCAATATTCATTATCAGAACTAAACAGTAAAACATTATGGTTTTCGAGTGTAAAAACGTTCAATGACCCTTTTGAATTCCAATATACATTAGATCTTACTTTACCTGATGGTTACAATGAAATTAGAGAATGGCTGCTTTCTACAAGTCAATCGGAACCAGAAAATCAATTTATATTAAAGTCAGATTATGAGACTCTTCAAAGGGTTGCTAAGAATGGCATTGATAGCTTGGTAAACGGTCACGTCACTACTTTAAGTGATAAAATTAAGACGAAAATTTGTTGCTTGAGTCAAGAATATCAAGACCCTTTAATGTGGGCTCACTATACAGATGGCATGACTGGTTTTGCAATTATATATAATGCGTTCAACACAATTGATGATGAAACATTTCCAGCTCTATATGTTAAATATGTCGATGAACCTCCCATTATAGATGCTGATTGTTTAAATTTGGGCTCTGTTGAAGATGGTTTTGAATTAAATAGTCGTATGATTGCATCGAAGCATAGTCGTTGGGCCTATGAAAAAGAAATCCGCTTTATTTCATGCCCGGAGCATAAGGATGAATTTTTACGCAGGGTTAAATTAAGGGATGGAGGAATAATGGATTTACCTGATTATGCGATTCATGGTGTTATTTTTGGGTATAAAATAAATAAGGATAATTTAAAGTTGCTCGAATCTATTTGCCATCATAATAATTATAAAATGTATCGAGCTGATATTTTGAAAGATAAATATGAAATCAATGTCGTAGAGTTTGCAAGTTAACAAATGCATCAACACGATTTGCTACATTCGGCATTCTAGGTTTCTTTTGGTTTACCGTGTTTAGTGGTAAATTTAAGCTTAATCTGCATAGTAGCAAACGTGTTATGCAGGCGTTATGAGAATTAAGGGATAATTTTAAATATGGATATCAAAATAGATGATTTGAATGGCGGTGAAGTTGTTCAGTTATTAAAAGAACATTTGGAAGATATGTATGCGACTTCTCCTCCTGAAAGTGTGCACGCATTAGATGTCAGCGCTCTAAAAGTACCTGAGATTACGTTCTTTAGCTGCTGGAAAGGTGAGCAGTTATTAGGTTGTGCAGCAATTAAGGAATTGGATTCAAACCATGCTGAACTAAAATCAATGAGAACCTCTAATCATGCGCGAAATTTGGGTGTAGGCACGCTTCTTCTCAATCATGTATTAAATGTTTCATCGGATAGGGGTTATAAGAAAATTAGCTTGGAAACCGGCTCACAAGAGTTCTTCAAGCCAGCTCGTAATCTCTATGAAAAATTTGGTTTTCAATATTGTGATCCCTTTGCTGATTATAAACCTGATCCACATAGTCAATTTATGTCGTGCACACTGGGTGAG
>NZ_CAWPRC010000031.1:0-2347 GCF_963890165.1 Aliivibrio sp. SR45-2
TAATAATTATCCATAACATCACTGCACCCTACAATGAGAAAGGCAATAAGCCATACAAACTTTTTCAATACTATTTCTCCAATGACAACTGACCTGTATATTACGCACTTATACCTATTCAAACATGCCTAACATTGACACTAAAAAAACAGAAGTACTCGGTAAGTTAGCACGACCGAAGGTTGTAAATTATGTTGATGTATTTATGGTTAAATTTCGTTTTAAACCATTAATTTTAAAGCGATGTATGGCACTAGATTAAAGATTAGAATTCCAATTTTATAGTTAGCCAAATATTTAAAATACAATGAAGGAAGTTCTGATGAAGAGATGCCAAGTATTTTACTGTGGACGTTAATAATAAAATCGTTAAATAAAGTAAGAAATAACGCAGCAAAAACTAAAAACCCCATATTTATTACGGAGCACCAACCAAAAAATACGGTGATGTCATTAATGTTAGTCATAAATTAATTATCCTTATGTTTAACCCTACATAACAGACTTACTACTATACCTAAGATTGATGATTTAAAACGAGAAATACTCGGCAAACTGAGAATGCCAAGTATAGTAAATAATTTTATGCTTTATACAAAAAATCCGAACAGCATTATTATTCCATTCGGATCATTGGTAATAATAAATCATCAGGTAACGATTCATCTACCTTGATTTTCATCCTCTTTGATTTGTGCATTTCTCCATAACTCATTGGAACAATATCCATATTTATAGGTTGGAAGAATAAGCAAAACTAAAAACATCATAAAACCAATAGCAATTAACCAATTTGATATAAAATGAGTATCAACAAAACTCATGCTGTAAAAAGTAAGCATCAACAAAGGAAATGTCATACATACCTGAAAAATAAATAGTACTTTCCATACCCCACGCTCCCAAATCGCTTTTTGATATGCATAACCATAGGAAGCAGCCAGTACCCCAATCATAAAAGAGGGTAAGGCACTGAAGTCGTCGCCATTTTTAATTGAATATACCATTGAAAATACGACAAAAAACAACTCAATCCAAAACCATAATTTCCACATAATGAAGCCCCCAGCCAGAACGAAAACAGACACCAATACAATGCATTTATTATTGTAAAAATTGATTTTAATTTATTGCATTAAAACGAGAAAAGCTCGGTAAACAAATAACGAGCTTTCTTGATGCCACTACTGCATTTTCAGCACAACTCAATAATTGTATTAATTAAACAGTGAATGAAGTTTATAGCCAACGAGTAATGAAATGTCTTTTTGATCCACATCAGAATGTAAATCGACAGTAGTGTAACGAACACCAATAAACCAATCCGTCATATTAAGATCCACCCCTGCACCGTATTTGAAGCCGTACGAGGAGTCATCCATTGATGGTTCTGTCTTTAACATTGAATAGCCGATTAACCCATAGGCATCAAGATCGATAGCATCAGACAACTCAAATCTCTTCCCTAAAGGAATATTAGCTGAAAATGCATACTTCTCTTTAAAGCCAGTTGAATCTTTAAGCGATGAATTTTTAATTATTTTCCCTTCAACTTCGCCACCAACGAAAAAAGAGTTCGCATAGATGTTTCTAGCGCCAAAATACCCATCAAACGCATCACCAGTTTTATCTGATATTTCATGTGAGGAATAACCTGCCGCAACATATACATCTTGATATGGCGTATTTGTTTCTTCTGCAAATGTTGAAAATGAACATACGGTTACAAGCAATGGGAGTATTTTATACACTGTTTTATTCCATACAAAAATTGAAGCCGCAGTGTACTTATCGACCAAAAACGAAGATATAGCATATCCAGACGGGTTCTCGTAAGAATATGCTAAATTAATACTTCACTTATCGTAAGGTATGTATTCAAACAAGGCGATACCCCAACGGATTAAGGCCGTAATTATCCACGGTTTATTATTGAGTTCTTTTAAGTGGGCGTATCATGCAAAGGTCATTAAAATATTGCTGCATTTAGTTATACTGCTGATAACCAAGAATTTTTTAATTTAAAGATTTGATTATCAAAGTCAATGCTTACATTGATGCCTATAGCTTCAAGAAGTAATGATACGTTCCTAATTCTCTAACATAGCCTAGAGATTCATAAAGCTTCTGAGCGTTTATATTATCTTCTGCTGTCTCTAACGATAACCCTTTTACGTTATCCACTAAAGCCAACTCTTTTGCTGCATTCATTAACTGTTTTGCTACGCCATTATTCCTAAACTCAGGTGCAACATACAAATCATTTAATACCCATACTCTAGCCGCTGATACTGATGAGAAGCCGTGATAAAGTTGAGTAAAACCCATGCCTTCACCACTCTCATTT
>NZ_CAWPRC010000032.1:0-2331 GCF_963890165.1 Aliivibrio sp. SR45-2
GGTCGCTTCTTAACAAAGTTTGTTCATAAAATTTGTGACCAAGGTTTAGTATTGTCTGAATCATCGGTTACTGCACTTAAAGATCGTGGTTTTACTAAGCCAATATCGGTTATTTATAATGGTGTTGATATTATGAAGTTTCGTAATGCATCCGCAGAGCATTGTATTTTTAAAGATAATGCTATCATTGTTGGTTACATTGGTTCAATTGAAGCATTTCAAGGTGTAGATTCATTTTGTAAAATAGCAAAGCAGGTAAAAAATAAACGAAGTGATATTACTTTTGTAGTAGTTGGGGGGGACAAAGCTAAGCATAATATCCTCAAGAAAATTGCTGAGGGTACTGTTGATTTTTACGAATTTTTCCCTCCGGAGTTAGTACCATCAATATATAAAAGATTTGACTGCTTATTGATGACTAGGCCGTCATTACCTGAGACTGAAAGTGCAGTGCCATTAAAGCCAATAGAGGCGTTAGGAAGTCATATCCCTGTTATTTCTACTAAAGTAGGTGGCATGGTTGAATTGAAAAAAGTACTTGATTCAACAAATATTCATTTGTTTGATACGCTAGAAGAAATTGAAAGTTATTTATTAAATTTAGATTTTGGAAATATGTTATTTCATGAAGAGAAAAACTTAGCAATGTTTGATGTGGCTAAACAAGCGAATCGATTAGAAGACGTTTATGAGGTTTTAATTAATGAATAAAGTTTTGCTGATAAGAAGTTCTGCATTTAAGACTACGAGAGTTATACGCCAAGCTAAAGAGTTGGCTAACTCTGGCTATCATGTATCGATACTTCATTGGGAAAGATTGGTAGATAAAGATCACAACGATAATATTATATCTTCATTAGACTTTAACTGTCAAGTACTTGCATTTAACAAAAGATGTGAATACGGGAAAGGAGTATATAGTTTATTTGCCCGTCTAGGGTGGTTCTTATTCATTATTAAAAGCATCTTGAAAATCAGTCCAAATATTGTTCATGCAGTTGATTTTGATTCTGCATTTCCTGTATATATTTCATCTAAACTTAAACGATTTAAATTGGTTTATGATATTGCTGACTTTATTGAAACATTTGACTCAAATATTCCAACTGTTGTTCGAAAATTAGTTAGAAGTCTATCTGAAAGAATTGTTAACTCTGCTTCTTTAATTGTTTTGCCTGATGAGAATAGAAAACTCAATATTAATCCATGTCATTATAATAAGATTTGCCTAGTTAATAACGCGCCTAATATTAATATATCTTCACTTAAGGAATATCAGCTATCTTCAGAGTTAGTGAAGATCTTTAATGGTTCAACTTTAAATTTATTTTATTATGGTGCATTTAACGAAGATAGAGCGATTCGTCTATTTTTAGATGCATCAAAAGATACTCGGCTTTCAAATGTTACCTTTTGGTTTGCGGGTTGGGGAGCATTGGAAGACCAAGTAAGTGATTTTCAGGCTAACAATGTACGTTATGTAGGTAGATTAAAGCAGGTTGAAGCAATATCACTACTACAGAGAATGGATTGTTCACTTATATATTATGATCCTTCATATGAGCATAATAGGCTGGCAAGCCCGAATAAAATTTTTGAAGCTATGGCCGTTGGTGTCCCTGTACTTGTTTCTGTTGATACATCTATAGATAAATTAGTGCTTAAAGAAAATATAGGCTATGTATGTGATTACAATATTGATTCACTAATCGATACTATTATATCGATTGATCCTGAAGAAAATGGCGTCAAATCAAGAAATATTTCGGCATTGTACAGTGAACATTCATGGGAAAACTCAGCTAGTACCTTAAGGGAGTCTTATGCAAAGTTATAACACTTTAGTTTCCATTGTTATGCCAGCATATAATGCTGAAAAAACAATTCAAGAATCAATAAACAGTGTTATAACACAAACATATAAGGAGTGGGAGTTACTTGTAGTTGATGATGGCTCTACTGATAACACAAGGGGTCTTGTTGAATCTTATAAGTGCTTAAATATTAAGTTATTAAGGAATTTATATGGTAAGGGAGCTGCGGGGGCTAGAAAAACTGCTATTGAACATGCCAATGGACGTTATATTGCATTTCTTGATAGTGATGATATTTGGCAAATAACTAAGCTAAAGACACAGTTAGAGTTTATGAATACCAATGCTGTTTCTTTTGTTTATAGTGATTACTCAACTTTTCAAGATAAGATTTCAAATGTTAAGTCTGTCGTTTTAGTTCCTACAAAATTATCTTATAATGATTTAATTAAAAACTGCATGATTGGTTGCTTAACGGTAATGCTTGATAAAACTGCGTTTAAAGAATTTGATTTTC